>JAHQVR010000027.1 GCA_019634245.1 Gammaproteobacteria bacterium | reverse complement strand
CACGATGGCGCGCGTTTCCTGCCCCCTCGATTCTGTAGCGATGATTACCAGATTCACCAGCATGACTTCGACAACATCACTCACCTGTAAATCGATGGAGGTGCCCAACACCGCCGTATTGATAAATTCATTATCTTCCACTCGGACAGTTACCCGTTCTCCATCCGGGTCATCAGGAAACACATTGACACTCAGGGTTTGTCGTGCAAGCAACTCTGTAGGAAATTGGGATACATTGATCGTCGGAGCGTCATTAATATCGAGAACTTCAATGGCGACCCCACCAACGATATCAGTCGCACCTGCAGAGTCAGTTACCGAGAAACTGATGTCACCATACAGACCAATTTCACTTTGACCAGGTAAACCAGTGAGCCTGCCGGATTGAGGATCAAGTTCTAACCAGGACGGTAAATTATCAGCAGCAAACCGATGTGTATCAGACAGGTCCGGATCAACGACCGCCAACGCTGCGTTGTAGCGCTGACCTTGTTCGATTACTCGAACAATCTCAACTTGCAGCACCGGATCGTCATTAACATTTGCGACTTGCAAAGTGGCCGTAACCTGGCTGTAATCTTCGATGCTAAAAATAAACCAATCAACACCAGCAAAATTGCCCTCTGGCGTGTAACTAAAACCTAAAGCATCAGGGTTCACACTAAAACTGCCGCGACGCGGCACACTCAGCAACGAAAAACCGGCTCGCCATTGCATAGCGTCTAAATCAGCCGGTAGAGTAAAACTGCCTGAGTAAGTGGTGTCTTCGTCTAGGAAAAACGTCTGATCAATCGGGCTCGATTGAGGCGGGTCATCAGAAGGTAGCGCGGAGCTAGATCCGCCGTCACAGGAAAGCAGGAAAAAGGGCAGCACCAGCGAAAGCCTGCGCAACCATCGCGCCTGGCAAATACCGATGAAAGGTGTCCTTGAATCCATAGCCGCGCATAGAAGTGTAACTCTTACTGTAACCTATGTGGGCAGCCTTAAACTTTACGATAGTTATGGACGTTACATTTGTTTTAATGAAGCACTAAAGGTCGACACGCTGTAAAGCCGTCTCAATATAAATCTGTCGTAAACGTAAGGCCACTGGACCTGGCTGGCCTGCGCCTACTGGCCGATTATCGATATTCACAACGGGCATAACGAACGTGGATGCACTGGTTATAAATGCCTCTTTGGCTTGATAGGCGTCCTCAATAGAAAACGGTTTTTCTTCAACCTGCATGCCGGTTTCACTGGCAAATTTCAGTACAGCCGTTCGAGTGATTCCACTGAGTATTTCATGACCAATTTGACGGGTTTGTATGACATTATCTTGACGAACAATGTATGCATTGTTCGACGTCCCCTCGGTCACCAGTCCATCTTCAACCATCCAGGCATCTTGCGCGCCTGCGTCCAATGCCGACTGTTTGGCCATGCTGGGCGCTAGTAACCCGACAGTTTTAATGTCGCGGCGCTTCCAGCGTATATCTGGCACCGATATAACCGATATACCCGTTTCCGCTTTTGGATTATTAATGAGCTGATTCGATTGAGTGAACATGACGAGAGTAGACTGACTATTCACCGGATAGGCAAAATCCCGATCCGCCACGCCGCGCGTCACCTGTAAATACAAAAGCCCTTCTGTTACACCATTCAATTCCAACAATTTATGTTGAGCGCTCTGAATTTCCTGATCTGAACAGGGCGGCTGCATGTTTAGCTCACTCATGGAACGAGCCAGACGTCGCAAATGTGCTGTGTTGTCAATGAGCCGCCCATTGAGAACGGTAGACACTTCATAGACCGCGTCGGCGAACAAAAAACCCCTATCCAGCACGGACACCTTGGCGTCTTCCTCGCTGACAAAGTCGCCATTGACATAAAACATTCTGCTCATTAAGTATTTACCAGTAGCAATTGGGTCAAGTGATCAATCGAGTTCGCTTCGATATCTGGAGGGTCAAGCTCTGATGGCCAGGTTGCACCCGTTTGATTAAACCAGATGGCCTTCAACCCTGCCCGCTTCGCCCCACACACATCGGTTTCAGGATTATCCCCGATATGGATCAGCCTGTCTGATGTTAGATCCAGATTCTTCATACATTGCTCGAACATATGGGCATCTGGCTTAGGCGGATTATCGACACTGGCTCTCTGTACATCCGCAAAATGCCCATCGATCCCGACAATGGAGAGATCCGCATTACCGTTCGTGATAGCAGCCACTTTAAAATGTTGGCGAATGCTATCGAGCATATTCAGCACACCATCGTAGAGCGTCACATTCGATCGAGCGATGTAGAATACATTAAAGAGCTGGTCCGCCAATTCCGAATGGTAGTCATGCCGAATGAGTAACTCTTTATAAATGGTGTGCCTAAGCCGGGTAACATCGGTGACTAAATGCGGCTCTTTGTCGACAATCTCACGTCGTAGCTGTCCAATAATATCCCTTTCATGCTGTTCTGTTATGCGGGGAGTGTGTTCGGTCAACCACTGCCAGGCTTGTTGTTCGGCTTGACGAATCACCGAATCGCAATCCCACAACGTATCGTCCAGGTCGAAGGAAATCGCCTGCACACCTCGCATAAGCTCAGCAGTACTCATAAACTATGAATCCGCCACAATTAACACATGCATCTTTCGCGGACCGTGTGCGCCAATTTCTATGGTTTGTTCAATATCCCCGGTGCGCGAAGGACCTGTAATCAAATTCACCGCCCTTGGTAACACATCCTGGTCTCGAACTTGTGCCCACAAATCTTCCAAGTGCCCTACCACCTGAGATTCATTGACAACCACAATATGGGTTTCTGGCAAAAACGCGAGCGTATTGGGCGACTCATCACTGCTGCCTAACGCCAGGCTACCCGTTTCAGCCACAGCGCCCAGGCATGGGGTCACGCTGGCGGCTTCCTCACCAGTGGCAGCGCCCACGCCATAATTCTCCGGCCAATCCAAATTATTTAAACCAGGAGCTACGGTGACCGGCCCTTCTATACCTTCACTATCTAAGTACCAACGAACGGCCTCAACAATTTCACTCGAGGTTTGTATTCGCGCCACAGTCATGAGTACCGCTTCCATCTGTTCAACGAGACGATCGGTTAAGTCACCTGTGAGCATGGGACGAGTAAACGAAGGCGGCTGATCGATTCGAGCTCTAGCGACCTCTTTAGATACGTTCGATCCGCGAGCCTGTCTTATCCTGTTCAATATTTCTGAACGTGCATCAGCTGAATCGGTCATGAGCTTTTTTATATTGTGAGAGAAATGTTCCGCGTTGCTGTGGAGCCGGCAAGTCTCTTCCAGCCGTCCACGCACCAGCCAACGGAAGTTTGGAGAACCGACCTCGCTTGTGACCTAATAGATTAAGCATTCCAACACCGATTTGCATAACAAATCGATAGAGTTTCGGCCGCTTGGCCAACGTTGCCCACGCTGCCAATCCAAACCGGCTGGGTTTAGACTGCAAGTGTTTTTCAAACGTCGTCTGACGATGATTGCGTAGTAGTTTGGGTAGTGGAATACTCATTGGACAAACCTCAGCACAACGCCCATTCAGCGTACAAGCATGGGGAAGATCCGCGGAGTTCTCCAATCCAATCATCACCGGTGTTACCACCGATCCCATGGGCCCAGGGTATACCCAACCATAGGCATGGCCGCCTACCGAGCCATAGACGGGGCAATGATTCATACAAGCGCCACATCGAATACACCGGAGCATTTCCTTCAGATCACCTTCGAGCATATCGGTACGTTTATTATCCACAAGCACTACGTGGAACTCTTCGGGCCCATCTATATCGCCCGGGCGTTTCGGGCCACTCATCAAGCTGGTGTAATTGGATATGTGCTGTCCAGTAGCACTCCGGGCTAATAGTCGAAGCAAGGTGGTGGCATCTTCCAGTGTAGGCACGACCTTTTCTATACCAACAATTACAATATGCACCCGAGGTAAATTCGATGTTAGATCACCATTACCTTCGTTGGTAACCAACACATGTTGGCCAGTTTCGGCAATCAGAAAGTTTGCACCGGTGATCCCCACATCGGCGTTGCGAAATTTTTCCCGTAAAACCGTGCGCGCTTCGTTCACCAATGAAGGCCTGTCGTTGAGCTTTTCCGTGAGTCCATACTGTGCGTGATGTTCGTGGAAAAGATCTGATATTTGTTCTTTCGTTTTATGTATTGCTGGAGCAATGATGTGACTCGGCAATTCATCAGCCAATTGAATGATGTACTCGCCCAAATCAGTCTCAATAGGCTCTATGCCAGCTTCTTCTAGCGCTGAATTAACATAGGACTCCTCGCCCACCATCGATTTTCCTTTGGTGACGGTTTTGGCATTTGCCGATCGACAAATCTCAACAATCTTAGTGGCCGCCTCTTCACCATCAGTCGCCCAATGTACATGCCCTCCATGCCGCTTGACCGCCGCTTCATACTCCAAAAGGTACGCATCTAGATGTTCAATGGTATGGTCTTTTAGCGTCTTTGCTTCTGCGCGAATCTGTTCCCATTCAGGCACCAGTGAGATAGCTTTCTGTCGTTTACCAATGAATCCTGTTTTTACCGTGCCCAGGGCTTTTTGTAACGTTTTATCCTGTAAAGCCTCTGATGCATTCGATTTGAATGCCGGTGAAGTCGTGGAGAAGTGGCTACTCATGAGTCGGCTCCGTCTTTTTGACCTTGTCCGATACCAGGACCCTCGGCCATATTCGCTAGCACCTCAGCGACGTGGTAAACACGCATGTCAGACCCCATTCGAGACAATCGACCACTAATGTTTAACAAGCAACCCATGTCTCCACCCAGCAATGTGTCCGCATCCGTTTGTTGCGCTAGAGCAATTTTATCGGTCACCATTTTGGTCGAGATCTCAGGATACTTTACGCAGAAAGTTCCACCAAAGCCGCAACAGACATCGGTGTCATCCATCTCCTCCAGAGTGAGTGCCTTTGTTTTGGATAACAGTTGTCGCGGCTGTTGCTTGACCCCCAGTTCGCGAAGACCCGAACAGCTGTCGTGATAAGTCACCGTTCCCTGATAGGTTGCATCAATATCGTTAAACCCCATCACATCGGTTAAAAAACTGGTCAACTCATAGCACTTCTTAGCAAACTCATTGGCCCGGTTGTGCCATTGATGATCTTCTTTGAGAAGTTCTGGATAATGATCCCGAAGCATGCCAGCACAGGACCCTGACGGCGCAACGATATAATCAACGCCGGCAAAGGCCTCGATGGTATTACGCGCGATCGCAGCGGTTGTGGCATTGTCACCACTGTTATAAGCCGGTTGCCCACAACAGGTCTGATTTTGAGGGACCACCACCGTGCAGCCAGCCGCCTCCAGCAATTTGATGCTCGCAAAGCCCACATTTGGCCGATACAAATCCACCAGGCAGGTAACAAATAGCCCTACTTGCTTGGATGCCATGAGGCGCTCCCGAGTGTTAACGGATATTGAGTCAGCGCAACTTAGGGTTTCACCTGAAAGCGCCTTAAGGCTTGTATGCTATGCGAAATTGCCTGTCAACGGGACATTCTAACCATGATTGAAGAACCTGCTCTGATCACCATCCATAATCGTCAAGATCCACCCAGCGACTCAGAGATTCGCTCGTTGGCAGGTTTTCCAACCGGTTTCATTGCAGATGCGATGCACGGCCGTGGCGCGCTCAGTCCACAGATTAAATCGGTGCATACCGACCTACCCTCGTCATTCGCTGGCCGTGCACTCACCTGCTTCAGTGGACCTGATGATGTGTTAGGGCTGCTGGCGGGCCTTTCCGAGATCAGACCAGGGGATGTGTTGATGGTGGCTTGTGAGGGTTGGCAGGGGTCTGCAGCAGCTGGAGACCGAGTCATTGGCATGGCTAAAAACGCCGGCGCTGTGGGCCTTGTGACCGACGGACTAGTCCGTGATGTTATGGGTATTGTCGACGTAGGCATCGGTGTCTATGCGACTGGGGTTTGCCCAAATTCACCTGTGGCTAAGGGCCCGGGAATTGTCGGTGCAGCCGTATCCATGGGAGGCGTTACGGTGAATACCGATGATGTGATAGTTGCCGATGTGGATGGGGTTGTCGTGATTCCAAAAAAGCAGGTACCTCAGGTCATTGAAACCGTTAAACACATAGAACAATTAGAATTAACACTAGATGAAGCCGTGGCTAATGGTTTGAAAATACCCCAGAGCATCACAGAACTTCTCGAATCGGACCAAGTGGTGCGCTTGTAGGTATCCGTTGGAGAGTACAACGCTTCAGTGGTTTGAAAAAAACAATTGGCAAGCCTTCGACTTCCAACGTCGGGCTTGGCGCGCGTGGCATAACGGTGAATCTGGTCTGATACATTCTTCGACCGGCAGTGGCAAAACCTATGCGGCCTGGTTAGGTGCCTTACAGCACGAAGCAAAACAAAATGAACTAAGCAGTGGATTAAAAGTGCTATGGATAACCCCACTCCGAGCACTTGCCGCAGATACCCAGGAGAATTTAGCGCGCGCGGCGAATGCGTTGATACCCAGGTTACGCGTTGAGTGCCGCACCGGCGACACTAGCAGTGGTATTCGCACCAAACAACTGACTGACCCACCGTACTGCCTGATTACTACCCCAGAGAGCCTATCCGTAATGCTCGCCAGTCAAGGTCATGAACGGCTACTGTCTAATTTGCATACGGTAGTAGTGGATGAGTGGCACGAACTGATGTTCACCAAACGTGGCGTCCAGTTGGAGCTGTGCCTGGCACGTCTGAAGTCCCTGACCGATACCTTACGAATTTGGGGTTTATCCGCTACTCTAAGCAACCTGACCGAATCTATGCAGGCACTTTTGGGTTGTAACGCCGAAGGAACGCTCATCGAAGGAAGCGTTGAACGCTCCCTTGAGGTGGATAGCCTCATTCCAAGTAATCTTAAATCCTTTCCCTGGTCTGGGCACTTAGGATTGCAATTGCTTGATTCAGTAGTCAACATCATCGAACAAGCAACTACTACGCTGGTTTTCACCAATACGCGTTCGCAAACAGAAATTTGGTTTAAGGCCCTACTGGAAAAAAAACCCGAGTGGGTGACCACACTGGCCATTCATCACGGATCCATCGACCGAGCCTTACGAGAAGACGCAGAGAACCGTTTACGCTCTGGCGAATTACGCTGTGTGGTCTGTACGTCCTCACTGGATTTAGGTATCGACTTCAGCCCCGTTGATCAGGTGGTACAGATAGGTAGCCCAAAAGGCATAGCGAGGTTACTACAACGCGCAGGCAGAAGCGGTCATCAACCGGGCGCCACTTCCCGCATCCTGTGTGTTCCCACACATGCCTTTGAGTTGGTGGAAATTGCCGCCGTTCGAGAAGCATTGTCCAAACATCGCATCGAGGCAAAACCACCATTAACCAAAGCACTCGACGTGCTTTGCCAGCATTTGGTCACCATCGCATTGGGCTCGGGTTTTCACGAAGCCAATATGCACGCGGAGATAAAAACAACTCACAGTTTTGCATCGCTTACCCAACAAGAGTGGCGTTGGGTTATGGATTTTCTGACACGAGGCGGACAGGCATTGCAAGGCTATCCGCAGTATCACAAGGTCGTATCGGTGGCGGGTGTCTACCGAGTAATGAATAAAGAGATCGCCCAACGCCACAGGCTCAACATCGGTACGATCGTGTCCGACGCTCAAATCCAAATCGCCTACCGAGGTGGCAAACGCATCGGCACCACAGAAGAACAGTTTGTATCTCGGTTAAAGCCAGGACAAAGCTTCCATTTCGCTGGCCTGCACTTGCAATTAATCTCTTTCAAAGAGGCGACCGCCTATGTAAAAAAGGCCACGCGTAGAGGTCAGGCTGTTCCAAAATGGGGCGGTAATCACATGCCTCTGTCCACCGAACTGGCTGACAGCGTATTGGATACCCTTAAAGAGTTCAAACAAGGCCACAGACGCCACCCAGAGATTAAAGCCATCGAATCTTTATTGCTACTGCAACAGCAATGGTCGGTGTTACCGGGCCCTGAGGATTTTCTGGTAGAGCAGATTGACACCCGCGAGGGATTCAGCCTGTTTTTCTTTCCTTTTGCGGGCAGACTCGCTCACGAAGGCCTTGCCATGCTAGTTGCTCATCGCCTGGCTGCTCGTTCTGCGATCACCGTGACACTTCAGGCCAATGACTACGGTTTTGAATTGGCCAGCCTTGATCCAATGGATGTCAATGAAACGCTGCTGCGAGAGGTTCTATCACCGGATAATTTGTTGAACGAATTATTGGAAACCACTAATGGTAGCGAATTGGCAAAACGCCGTTTTCGAAACATTGCCCGAATAGCAGGTCTTGTATTCGAAGGCTATCCAGGTAGAAACAAATCCACCCGCCAACTCCAATCCTCTAGTGGACTCATTTATGATGTGCTGGTGAACCACGATCAAAATAATCAATTGCTCGATCAAGCGCGACGTGAAGTTCTTGAAGCGCAGTTAGATTACCAAAGAATAAACACCGCGCTGAATACCATCAAGGTAAAACAGTGGATTTTGGCTAAACCGCAAAGGCTTACACCACTGTCATTCCCATTGTGGGCCGAGAGCCTGCAAAGTCAGGTGGTGTCTAGTCAAAGTTTCCAAACGCGAGTGAACCGAATGCTGGCAGATCTGGAGTCTGCGGCCGCCACTGCTTTGGGCGATTCTGACACCCGCTAAACATGGCCACGCACTGTATTGAATGCGCAGGTCAAAAACTGGCACTACACAGTGAGCGAGCACTGTTCTGGCCAGCCAAAAAGACCCTGTTCTGTGCAGATCTGCATTTAGGCAAAGAACACGTATTTTCTCGTGCTGGCATCGGTATTCCCGATGGTGTCTCAACAACCACGCTACAACGATTATCCCAACTCATCGTCGAGTTTGACGCGCACACGGTGTTCGTGCTCGGAGATTTTTTCCATGGTGTGCCAAGCCGAGAGGAGCCCTGGATAGAGCAATTACAAGCGTTTTTATCCACCCATGCCAACGTCATATTCAGAGTGATCAGTGGCAACCACGACCGACCCGAGGCTCGAGAGAGAATCGATTCTGGCATCCTATGGACCACCCATCCACTGCCAATGAATCCTTTCGTTCTACAACACGCACCAGGTCGTTCAGAGAACGGTTTGGTACTCTGTGGTCACCTGCACCCCACTTTTCGAATCGGGGGAAAACGAACCGCTGGCGTACAGGCTCCGGTTTTCTGGCTCACGGAACACTATCTGGTGCTACCCTCTTTTGGTGAGTTCACAGGAGGTCACCGAATCGAACCTTTCATAGGTGACCAAATCTATTTGACGGGCCCCGATTGCGTGCTACCGGTACCAATAACTAATCCAACCAAAACAACTAAACCAACTAAACGTTAGAAGAATTTTTATGGCCACATCTGGGGAAACTGATCTATTTGCAAACGGCATTGAACCATGGGCTGCCAGCGTACGTTCAGGTGACATTAGTTTCGCCACAACCATGGAGTTCTGCATTGATCGAATCCAGTCCATGCCAACGCTCAACGCCTTTGAAGTACTCGATGAAGCCGTCGCCACAAACTTGGCAAAGGCCATGGATACGGAACTGGCAGAGGGCAAAGATAGAGGCCCCCTAATGGGTTTACCTATTGGGGTCAAGGACATCATGGCAGCCCAAGGGATGCCTACCACCAATGGTTCAAATGCCGACACTGAACATTTAAGTGGCACCGAAGGAACCGTGCTAAAACAACTCAGACTGCTAGGTGCGATTCCGGTGGGCAAAACCAAAACCGTGGAATTTGCCTTGGGAGTCACGGGCATCAACGCAGCGCGCGGCACGCCTTGGAACCCCGTAGATGAAACGGTGCATCGCCTACCAGGAGGTTCCTCCAGCGGCTCAGCCGTTGCGACGGCGGCAGGTTGTATTGGCCTCGGGCTAGGAACTGACACCGGTGGTTCGGTTCGAATTCCCGCCTGTTTTACAGGCATATTTGGCCATAAAACATCGGTAGGACGATGGCCTACTGATGGCATATTTTCATTGTCACGTACGTTGGATTCAGTGGGCCCTCTGGTTCGGTGCGCTCGTGACGCTGCTCTGCTTCATGAAGCTTTGTTCGACGAATTAGTGCCCAACTTCACCGATATAGAAGGCCTTCGAGTGGGTGTGCCCAAAATTCATTTTCTCGACCATCTTGATCGCCAAGTAGCCAGTGACTTTGAGAATAGTCTTGCAAAGCTCACGAGTTTGGGTGCAGAGCTTATCGATATGGAGTTTCCTGAAGCCGCTGAGCGCTCCACCCTATTTCCACTCATCGTACCCCCAGAACTATTGAGCTTTTTGGGTACCGATCTATTTTTGAATGCCCGGAATGGAATGGACCCAGTCACCGCCGAAAGGGCAGCTCATGGACTAACGGTTAGCGCCGTTCAATACCTGGAGGCGTTGCGCCGCCAGGAATTTTTAATTGCGAAAGCCAACAGCACGTTTGCCAATGTGGATGTATGGGTGTCCCCGACAGTACCGTTTTTACCCATGCCTCTTGCCGACTTAGAGGAACCTGCTCAGAAAGAGCGAGCTTTGGAAGCCTCTCGCAACACTCAACCGGGGAATCTATTGGAATTTTGCGCCACCACTTTACCGATGCAGCGTCCAGGGACATTGCCTTCCGGTTTTCAGATCATGATGCCGCACGGTAAAGATGCTGAATGCCTCGGTTTGAGTGTTTTCTTAGAGCCACATCTGCGATAGATAGAGACAACCGCTCACAACTCAACGATGCGATGGACGGTTAGAACACTCAATGGTGCTTACGAGAAAAAGGGCGGAACGTGCCAGTAGTAACCACACGTTGCCGCCCTCTCTGACTAAGGTCTTTCTTATAAAATGCTGACTGACTCTACCCAGCCATACCACTCAGAGCTTCGAGGATAGGATCAATAATAGGCTTCAAAACATCTCCTACACCTGGGATCGCCATCACTTTATCAATAATGGGCTGAAGCGAACCCAAACCCTCTGATGCAATACCACTCAAAGGCCCACGAGCAGCTTCCGGCACTTTGTTAAACAATTCAGCAGCGCCTGTGACTTTGCCACCGAGTTCTTCCAATCCAGGAACCGCAGCCTTAGCGGAATCAAGATCGGTTACACCACCAAGAGTTTCCGATGCGGAATTAAAAATACCCGTTAGATTAGTACCCAACTCACTGACATCTACATCGCCAACAGCTCCTGAGACCGCATCCGCAGCTTGATCGACTGCCGTATCTGCGCCGTTGTCACCTAAGAACTTCATGGCCAACCAAGCCAAAAGTGCAATCGCAATAAGCGGTATTAAGAATTTCTTCAGGCCACCACCCGTGGACTTAGCTGTGTCCACTGCATCATGCGCCGCATCACCCACACCCGAAGCAGCGTTTGATACGGTTTGGCTGGCACTGGCAACACCACTTTCTGCAGCGTTTTTCAATCCTGAGGCAGCATCTCCAAGTTGGCCACCAATGTCAGCAAATCCGCTGATTCCAGATAGCTGATCACCCAGGCCCGATGGCATGGCAGACATGATGTTGCTCTTTTGCCCCAGCAGCATACTGGCCAAGCCACCTGCGTTGAGTCCATCACCCAATACTTTTTTCTTTAAAATACCAATAATCACTGGCGCGAGCATACCCATCAAGGAACTCGTGCCCCCACTACTCATGCCGGTGAACTTACTCAATATGCCGCCCAGAGATCCCATGGCACTATTACCCAGTAATGAACCGAGCATTGAGCCACCAGAGCTGATAAGAGAGCCGGAATCGTTGCCACCGAGCAGTGAACCCAAGTTACTGAGGATACTGTCATCTTGCTGTTGAACCGCATTAAACAGATTGCCTGCACCCTCTGGCGTTTGGGCCACGCCCGTTAACCCACTGAGTAACGCTGGTACAGCACTTTCCAGACCTTTAGAGGCATTCGCCCCGTCATCACCCAATAAATTGGTCATCTGATTGAGCAAAGGCCCTTTCAACTGATCTGTGACTAAATCAACCACATTAAAAGACATTCAAGTACTCCTTAAAACTTTAGTGTTTTATCTACTTCACCAATGTGCTCGAAGCAGTTCGGCGTTTTAGCAAATGGTGAATAAAAACGAAATTAACCTACAAAGTTGACACTGATCTAATTCGTAGTCGGAGGTTGTGCCGCCAAAACCGGACAACATCCTGGATTAGTTATTAACGCAGATGGTTCACGGCAACCTCTGTATAACCACAACTCACCAATCTTTCCGGAACATTTCCCGACTAACTATGTGCAAAGGTTTAATGCTGAATCGCGTTCAAAAGAAAGTATGTTGATTAGAGTGTTGCGTTTTAAACCACAGCAATTCTACCCTAAGACATGCACCAGCATTGTGCCAAATTGTTTATTAAGTGTTGAGTGCTGATAAGAGACGTGAACTATTGTGACAACACATCTTCATGCATCAATAGTTTACATTGTGAATATGACATGAAGAGTCTGTCATACCGATGACATAGAATTATAGTGCTGCGGTGCAAGCTATGAGAGCCCTGTAAGTAAGTGTCAAGCAGTAAGACCGTCGACGCTTTGCTTTGCCAAACTTAGCTCGGCTTGGCGCTAGATAACTGACGTACGCCGGTGAAATAGACACCTCGTATCATTAGCAATGAGGTTTAACAGGACAAGCAAAAGAACCATCGAAGATGTTAGTAAGCTTAGCGTCGACAAGGAATCAACACGACGGTTGACTCCTTGCCAGAAAAGCCATGGCCGATACTCCAAGTTCAAACCACTGAACTAGAGTCGACGGCGATAGTAAACCGTGTGAAAATTTACGCAGCACTTTTACCGCGGTTTCCCGATTCATGGTTAGCATTGGACGAAACCGCAGCGCCGCCTTGCATCACATCATTAGGAAAATCATCTACCGCAACCACCTTGTCCGTGGCCTTTTGCGCCGCCAACAAAAGATCTACCTCATCACTTTCGATGACGCCATCATCCACGAGGGTTCGGAGCCAAGCGGCATAATCGACATCGTACGGACGCTTGACCCGAGCTTGTCGAATCTTCTTCTCGGCAGGTGCTGCTGCAATGACACAATTCAACGCATGTTCTACGGAACCGGTGACGTCATCGGGATCGTCATTAATGTAGGCACCAACCGTTAATCGATCGCGCGCCTCGGAGGGTTCCATCAGCAGCTGAGCGCATTGCTGCGTCAGTTTGTCATTGGGTGTTCGGTAGCGCCGACCCAGCGGAAAAACAATACCTCTGAGAATCAGACCTACAGGCGTGCTCGGAAAGTTTCTCAAAATCTGATCAAGCGCTATTTGAGTCTGGAACAGGCAGTACCTGACAGACCATTCCATCAGGGGCTGATCGGCAGCGGGTCGGCCGGTGTCCTCAAAACGCTTGAGCACCGCCGAAGCCATATACATGTGCACAAGACCATCGGCAAAACGACCCGACAACATCTCTTTGCGCTTCAAGCCACCACCTAAAAAGAGCATCGCAAAATCAGCCAAAAACGCGTACGCGGAACTCATACGCGTAAGCCGACGATAGTATTTTGCGTTTTGGCCTGTGATAGGGGCTCCCACAAGCCGCCCTTTAGTTAAACCATGCAACAGAGAACGCGCACCATTTTGAATGGCATAGCCCACGTGCCCCATCAAGGCTTCGTCAAAATTTTCAAGCGCTTCACGCTCATTTGGCAATTGAGAGGCGTTGATTTCCTTGACCAACCAGGGATGACAACGCATGGCACCTTGGCCAAACACAATCATGCTGCGGGTCAGTATGTTTGCCCCTTCGACGGTAATACCAACAGGCACGCCTTGATAGGCACGACCGAGAAAATTATTTGGCCCCATACAAATCCCTTTACCGCCGAGAATATCCATACCATCATTGACCACAACTCGCATACTTTCGGTGTTGAAATACTTCAATATGGCAGACACCACCGAAGGTTTTTAACCTTGATCCAGTGCAGCTCAAGTTAAACGACGCCCCGCGTCCATGGT
>JAHQVR010000284.1 GCA_019634245.1 Gammaproteobacteria bacterium | reverse complement strand
CCCATCACCACTAGATTCGGGACTCTCTTCAAACGCACAGGGGTTATTTCCGGCTAATTCGGGTCAATCTAATACGACTGCTAATCAAACGAACGCAGCATCCGAGAATAATCCTCAATCGACAGAATTTCCAGGGGCTGCTCTTGCGCATCAGCAGCGTGATATTTCCGCGATAGAAGAACGAGCAAGTTCAAAAGATCAGTTGTACTGGAGCCGAATGGTGCACGAACAACTCTTGCAGCAGATGGATCTACGTAGGAAGGATGTCAGTCGCATGTCTGATGCAGAACTTCGTAAAGATTCCAAAGCACTTATCGCATCGATCATTCAGGACTTGTCAGAACAGATACCCGAGGAACTAGATCTTGAGCAATTGCGAAATAATGTACTGAATGAGTCCATTGGGTTAGGGCCTTTGGAACAGTTCCTAAACGATGAATCGGTCACCGAGGTTATGGTAAACAATCATCAGGAGATTTTTGTAGAGCAGTCTGGAAAGTTGACCCGCAGTGACTATCAGTTTTCCAGTGACAAAGCGGTGTATGCGGTAATCGAGCGGATAATTACGCCTATAGGCCGGCGGATTGATGAGAGTAGTCCCATTGTGGATGCTCGTTTGAAAGATGGTTCGAGGGTGAATGCTGTAATTCCGCCGTTAGCCTTGAAGGGGCCTAGCCTAACGATTCGAAAGTTTCCAAAGCATCGCTTGGCGTTCTCCGATTTGATTGCTACCGATTCAGTCGATCAGAGGATGGTGGATTTTCTAAAAATCGCTGTTGAGATGCGTAAAAATATTATTGTGTCTGGAGGCACGGGATCTGGGAAAACTACATTGCTCAATGTGTTGTCGAACTTTATTCCTCAGTCTGATCGGGTCGTGACCATTGAGGATGCGGCTGAGCTGAAGCTTATTCAACCCAATCTAGTGTCTCTGGAGGCAAGACCTCCCAATCTGGAAGGAAAAGGGCAAATCACAATAAGAGAATTGGTCAAAAACGCACTGCGCATGCGGCCAGATCGAATTGTCGTTGGTGAGTGTCGAGGCGGTGAGGCTCTTGACATGTTACAGGCAATGAATACCGGTCATGATGGCTCTTTAACAACTATTCATGCTAATACCCCACGCGATGTTATCTCCCGACTTGAAGTTCTGGTGTTAATGGCTGGTATGGAGTTGCCAGTGGCGGCGATTAGAGAGCAAGTGGCATCCGCAGTAGATATGATCATCCAACAAACACGGTATCCCTGTGGATCTCGAAAAATCACCAAAGTGACCGAGGTAGTCGGTGTGGAAAGCGGCACCGTTCAACTACAGGACATTTTCATATACCGACAAAATGGTCGAGATAGTGAAGGAAAGGTGCGTGGTGAATTTATGGCCACCGGCGCGATTCCAACCTTTTACGAAGAACTGAGACGTATTGGAGTCGAAATTGATCTTACTTGTTTTGACAATATCAAACAGCAGCGAGAGAGTGCATGAACGTTCTGGTGTTAGGTATGTTATTTATCAGTGCTTCAATGCTGGTATGGCTGGTTGTGAATACAGGGATAAATGCAACGGAGCGATATGTACAACGGTTATACTCACTTACAGAGACACAATTACAGAAGTTTTTTGTTTTCACAGATGTGCGGCGAGTATTAGGAGGATACTTTGGGGCGTTTTTTATTGTCGTCGCTGTGATGCTTTTCTTGAAACTGTCTCCTGTTGTCATTGCCTTCTGCGTGTTATTTCTGTTAATGACTCCTCGGTGGACGATTGCCCGACTAGCCGCACGTCGTAGTCGAGAGATCAATCGTCAGTTACCCGATGCTCTTCAGCAAATCGCCGGTGCGATGCAGGCTGGATCCACTCTTATTTCAGCGATGCAGATTATGGTCGAAGAGCGCAATGGTGCGATAGCTCAGGAATTCTCATTGCTGTTACGTGAGCAGAGACTGGGCACTGGCCTGGAAGAGGCATTGGACAATCTAGGGGAGAGGGTGCAAACCGAGGAAATGGACTTGGTGATATCCGCCGTAATGATATCGCAAGACGTTGGGGGTAATTTATCCGAAGTATTGCAGCGACTATCCGTAACCATTCGTAGAAAACTGGAGATGGAAGGTAAAGTGAAAGCGCTATCGGCACAAGGAGTACTGCAAGGGCGAGTCGTTACCGCACTACCATTTGCCATATTAGTGATTCTCCTCATGATCGAACCGGAGGCTATGGAGCCGATATTCACGGGTGTGTTGGGCTGGGTGTTTCTACTTGTGATCGTCGTATTGTTATTGATAGGTGGACTAACGATCCGAAAAATTGTGCGTATAGACATATGACCGTTTTTTTGCTTAGCCTGTTTATAGGGGCTGTGCTGAGTGCGATGCTGTACTTCAGCTACCGTATATTCAGTGATGTGCCCGAGGCAACACGTCCCTGGCTTGACCGACCCCCAGCGGGTTTTCGGTTGGTTTGGCCGCTAATACAGGCCTTCGACTACTATGCTGGGCACTTAGTATCAACGCAGCACCGCGATTTAACTCAAAAGCGACTAAAAAAAGCGGGCATGGATTTTAAGTTGTTACCTGAGCAATTCATTGCGGCAAAGCTTGTCTCCTCCGTGGTGTTTGGTTTGCTGATGGCGACTGCCTTATTGCTGTTGGGTCGCTCGGGGATGATGATGATAATAGTGGGCGCTGTGGGTGGATATTACTACCCAGAATTATGGTTAAAGGAAGCATCTTCCCGACGATCCGATGCAATCCTAAGGAGCCTACCTTTTTATCTAGATGTCATCACACTCACTGTCGAGGCTGGGAGTAATCTCACTGGAGGACTCACTCAAGCTGTTCAAAAGTCCACAGATACTCCATTGCGCACAGAGTTGAATCGAGTGCTGCGTGACGTTCGGGCAGGCAAAACCCGAGCAGATGCATTGAGGGATATGGCCGAACGAACTGGCAGCAACGCTTTGCAAAATGTAGTCAGTAATTTGATCCAGGCTGAGAAAACTGGGTCGAGTTTGGGCCCGATTCTTCGGGCTCAAGCCGATCAGTTACGCAGCGAACGCTTTCAGCGAGCGGAGAAGCAGGCTATGGAAGCGCCTGTCAAATTATTGGGTCCGTTAATCACCTTTATTTTTCCTACAACATTTTTAGTGTTGGGTTTTCTGGTGCTAAGTAAGTCAATTCAAGAGGGAATTCTTACTTGGGCACCTTTGGTATGGGCTTACCACTGGCCTGGATAGTTGAGTTAAGGAGTAACTCTATGAATATTTCTAATGGTCTTCTGCTGCTCGCTGTCGCAATTGTATGTGGTTGCCAATCTGAGCAGATTCCCGCGGACGCTCAACTTAGCGTCACACCTAGTATTCGTTCGTTTGAAGTTACATCGACACACACTTCCGGTGATTGCGACTATCAGGAAAATGTCTTTCAGGATGTTCCATTGCTGTATGCCTTATCAACTAGCGAGGGTGCGCCTATTGGGGGTGCCACACTATCGATCATTGCGGATTTCACTGAGCAAACCTTTAGTGGATTGCCAGTATTGGCTCTTTATGATGATTTCAACGGCAACGGTGTGGTAGACGCTGATACGGAGTTAGTAAGTGGTGGCACTGATGTTGGTTTCACTACTCGTACATCTCGCTATAACGGTGATCGTCTGATCTGGGTAAGAGTCAATCTGTCTTGCGCATTTTCAGCAGAAATATTTGCCTACAGTGGTACGGCGTCTGCGACGGCGAGCATCAGTGTGGCTGTGCATGAACCGGGAGAAATCCAACCCGAAGCGCCACCCGAACCGGTAAGCCCGGAGCCTGTCGAGCCTGAAATTCAACCATCCAATGATCCACCGATACTCCCCGTGGCCCTGAGTATTTTCCCATGAACCAGTTGCTCAGAAATTGGTTGGCCAAGAAGCGGTTTGATACTGTGCGCATCAGTGTGGGGGCGCAAGTCGTCTGTACAGCTCGTGTTGCTGATAGTTTTGTTACTCGTTTAGTGGGCCTGTTAATCGATTCAGCTGGTAGTGGACACGCATCATTATTACTCACCAAATGTAGAGGCATACATACCTTTGGTATGCCGTCAGCGATTGATGTCGTACTGTTGGACTGTGACGCGAGAATAATAAAAGCGCAGACGGTTTGTCCTGGAAGTGCGTTTTTCCATGTTAGATCTCGGCAAGTCTTGGAACTACCCCCGGGCAGTGTGGTGAATTATGGGCTTAAATCAGGGTCTCAATTGGTAATAGCAAAAAGTTCTTCGGGTGGGGTTATCCAACGATGGATTGGTAGCGATGTTAAGGAGTAAACTAACCATGACCACGATTGTACTTAATACGGGTATTCGCAGGCTTAATACCTATAGAAAACGGTGTGTAGTGCTGTTCTTGCTATGCACGGTTCTTGTTACTGGCTGCTCTTTAAAAAGCCAGAATGAATTGGTTTATAAAGAAAAACAGTTGAATCAAGATGTGTTTGAACTATCTCGGCAGGCAGATCAAGCCTATCGAGAAAGCCGGTGGCTAGATGCAGCTCGAATGTACCAAAGTTTGACAGAAAAGGTACCGCAGGATGCGTACTCTTGGTTCAGACTAGGCAACACCTATGCGCATCAAGGTGCTTACAATCAGGCTATTCATGCCTATGAGGTTTCTTTAGAGAAAAATTCTGCACAACCTAAATCTTGGTTTAATTTGTCCACTGCCTATTTGCTTAAAACGCAGCATGCTCTGAATCAAGCATGGAATCAATTGCGAGCTGATGATCCAGCCCGAATTCTTATTGAGCAACAACTAGCATTGTTGCAGCAGCTTATGCATCAAAGGTTGGAAGATACAAGCCTGCAAGCGCAGTATTAGATAGACTGAATCAACGCCTATGGCACGGAAGTCATACATGCAAAGAGTTATTGCTAGCAGAGTTTTCGGATCCAAACGATGCGTAGGTGCATCAATGACGGAGTTTTTAATCGCCGCCCCCGTTCTGCTGCTTCTGGGGCTCGGAACGATTCAAATGGTGTTGATTTACAACGCCAAGACTACGGTGAATTACGCTACCTTTGAGGCGGCACGCACTGGTGCCGTAAACCATGCGCAATTGGATCCGATGCGCGAGGAGCTTGGCTTGCGGCTAGCTCCTCTACTGGGAGGAGATGGCACGGCAGAGAAAGCGGCAGCAGCGATTGTCGCTTCTAAGGCACATACGTTGGACCCCATTCGTACTCGAATTGAAATAATAAATCCTACATTAGAAGCCTTTACAGATTGGGGTCGGTTCAATGAGGCTGCTGGTAAGACAGCCATCCCAAACGCTCATCTTCTTCACAAGGATGCAATGGAGATTGGTCAGGCTTCTGGCTTAAATCTTCACGACGCTAACATCTTAAAGGTAGCGGTCACACACGGTGTAAAAATGAATATACCGATCATTGCACCGTTGCTGGTCAGCTCCTTGAGTAGGGTTGACCCACACAATTCAGAGTTTTATTCACGATCCCTGTTTCCAGTCACATCGGTTGCAACGGTTAGGATGCAATCAGATGCATGGCAGAACGAAGCTATGATTTCGGTGGTAGCAACACCTGGAGGAACAGGAGATAGTGCATTCGTTGATATGGCAGATTCGATGATGCCATTGCCGGACAGCATCAATGAGCAGGACTGTGATAGCAACCATGGTCTACCCAAAGATATGCCGCTGTTAACCGGAGAAGAAATTGCAACAGGGATGTGCATTGTGGCTGATCTTTCGTATGGTGAGCCGGGGAGTTCTTCGGCCCTGACTGTAGAGCATCAAGCTGGCTGCAGTTAAGTGTGATTACTGTGGCAAATTGAAGGCGATCATTTTCCACCCGTTCAGGATCTAAATTGAAAATCAATTCAGGGTTTACATTCATCGAAAAGCATAATCCAAATTCTGTTTCGTACAGAAACTAAGGTTGGCCATATTAACACCCACGAAAAATAGTCTCAGCTATACCTTACTTAAAAATGATCACAGTAATCGCTTGTAATAATGTATCCCATGAGAT
>JAHQVR010000283.1 GCA_019634245.1 Gammaproteobacteria bacterium | reverse complement strand
CGGAATGGCCACAGTCACCTGCGGACCGGGTTTAACACAGATAGTAACTGCTTTGCCCGCCGCCGTTAGGGCTCATATTCCATTAATTATTTTTGCCGGGGAATCTCCCCTAAAGGCCCGCTGGTATAACCAAGCCATCGAACAAAAACCCTTTATTGAAGCCTGTGGTGCAGAGTATCGTTCACTGCACGAAACCTCCACGATGCTTAAGAGTATCAATCAAGCCTTTGTAGACTCTCAAGCTCAAAAAAAGCCGATTGTTCTTGGCATTCCATTAGACCTTCAAGAGCAACCCTGGAAAGAAACACCAGTTTATCCATCTTCGAAGACTGCTACTGTTGAATACCGCAATGCGCTCGGCTCCCAAGCAGACGCACTCAGCGATATAGCCAGAAAAATTAGATTCTCAAACAAAGTTGTTGTTATGGCGGGCCGGGGTGCCGTTGAGTCGGGAGCCGGTGAAATCTGTGTAAAGTTGGCTGATCAAAACAATGCACTACTCGCCACCACTTTACCAGCCCGTGGCTTGTTTCGCGAACATGCTTTTAACATTGGCATTGCCGGTGGCTTTTCGACAGACACAGCCCGGCAATGTTTACAACAAGCAGACTGCATTGTCGCCGTTGGAACGCGTTTGGCGCAGCACAATTCTGATGGTGGAAAATTGTTTAGTGCAGATAACGTCATTCATATCGACATCGAGCCTAGAAAATTCAGTCAGGGTAGAGAGGCATCCAACCATCAACTAGAATCCGATGCAGCTCTGGGTGTCCATGCACTCATTGTTGAGATTGATCGACAAAACTCGGAGTCATCTGATGCACCCCCCGATACTCGAAGCACCAACGAGCGTTGGCGCAGCGACAAATTGGCTCAAGAAATAAGCCTATGTCCTGCAGATTCAACTGTATTTGACCGTACGGATTCTTTTTTGGACCCTCGGGATGTCGTTAGCACATTGGACTCGGTGTTGCCGGAAGATTGGACCATGGTGAATTCATCAGGGCATTGCTCGTATTTTTTTGCTCAAATGCCCAAAAGACCGGTTGAGCACTTCGTCACTATCAGGGAATTCGGGGCGATAGGAAACGGAATTGCCTTTGCCATCGGTGCCGCAGTGGCTCGACCGGACAAACCTGTTGTACTGTTTGATGGAGACGGTAGCCTTCTTATGCACATACAAGAAATGGAAACCATCGTTCGCCATAATCTGAACATCTTGATTTGTGTTTTAAACGATGGCGCCTACGGGTCAGAGATACACAAATTACGTGCACATGGACTATCGGACAAAGGCGCTGTGTTTGGACGATCCGATTTCTCAAAAATAGCCCAAGGATTTGACGCCAGCGGATCTGTCATTGAAGATTTAAACGATGTCGATGCTGCATTAACGCGCTACAAACAACAATACGGTGCTTGTATCTGGGATTTTCATGTGACAGACGAGGTTATATCTCCGGTCATCCGACGATCTCATCACTGATAAAGAACCAAGAGAGAACTATGAAAATTGCCGTATTGGATGACTATGCCAATGTCTCTCAATCTCTGGCAGATTGGAGCACAATAAAAGACGCTGAAGTAACCGTATTTGATAGTACGCTGACCAATCTTGACGAGCTGAAAAGTCGCCTTGAACCGTTCGATGTAATCTGCCTAATGCGAGAGCGAACACCGTTTGGTGCACCGCTCATCGATTGCCTGCCGAATTTGAAACTATTGGTTACCTCAGGGCCGAGAAATTTATCAATCGATTTAACCGCTGCGACTCAACACAATATTACTGTCTGTGGAACGGAGTCTCGCAAAACTACCACCTCCGAGTTAGCCACGTTATTAATGCTGGCGTTATCTCGAGGACTCATTCCGGAGACGCAATCGCTCCAAACCAATGGTTGGCAGAGTGGCTTGGGTAGAGATTTACACGGGCTCGATCTGGGGCTTATCGGTCTTGGAAAAATCGGCGCTCAGATGGCGACTATCGGCCGCGCTTTTGGCATGAACATTCATGCCTGGTCGAGCAATCTAGACCAAACTCATTGCGATAATTTAGGCGTGCAGTATCACTCCAATCTCAACTCATTGATGGGTGCTTCTGATGTGGTCTCCGTGCATTTAGTGCTGTCTGAGCGTACCACCCACTTAGTCGACAGCGCAGCATTTGCGGCTATGCGCGATCGAGCCATATTTATTAACACATCTAGAGGCCCGATCGCCGATGAATCAGCACTGTTAGCGGGGTTGAACGCGGGTAAACCGTGGATGGCTGGCATTGATGTTTTCAGTGAAGAACCTCTACCCATGAATCACCCGCTGCGTGATGCATCATTAATACATTCAGGTCGCTTGCTACTTAGCCCACATCTGGGCTACGCAACAGAACAAACATTTAGAGTGTTTTACACCCAAACCGTCGAAGCAATCAATGCATGGGTTGATGGGAACCCCATTCGCCAATTGAACTAGTGCTCTAGGCCGAAGCTTGTGTGAGCTGCGCCTCTCGAATTAGCGCCGCAAAACGATAAAAGCCATGCACCATTTTCGAATAGGGCATCGAGAGAAAGAACGTCAACACCGTACCAAGATGCAAAGCCAGTAAACTTTGAACCGCTGCAGTACCCGTAGCCGCGTACAGTGCCAAACCCGTCGCACCAGTGGCTCCGAGTAATAAAACGAACGCCATCTCACCACCCCAAACACCGTGCGATCCGAGTGCTTCGTCGGCTTGTAGCTTCAACCATGCTAACCAACCACAGCCCAAGGTAAGCAAAATGCCTCCAGGTACCCCCAAAAATTTAGGTATCGAAATCAGTGGATAAGGAGCTTCAATCCCCAACACATAGTGCAGCACGGTGCCGGAAGTTGTGGAGGCAAAACACAGTAAAAACCCTCCCATGGCTAATTGATGAGCCAAACGTCGTTGGTGGCTGAAGCGATCACCGTGTTCGTAGTTACACCCCTGCCCCTGTCCTCCATCCAAGTTTTTCATAGTAGCGGCGGATTTCACTGCCGACACAATATGCTGAAGACGCACTGGTGCACCACCCACAGCCCGCCAATAGCTTCGTACCCCATTGGCAATGACCCACAAGGGCAACACAAAGGCGGGAATAAACACACTGATCATCAGGGTGTGAGAAAGATGTGCATAGAAACCGACGCCTGAATCCGGCTGCAGGTTCATCGCTAGCATCAGCACAAAGGCAATGCCGATAATGACCGACAACGACAGGACTAAGCCTGATCGTTGGAACAGGCGCGAGATCAGCGCCGGTTGAGTGAATTCCTCCCAGCTTGCGAGGCGCGCCTCGGCCAGGGCGTTTGGCAAATTGATGGCAAATTCATGTGGTTCTGTGTACTGACAAGCGTAGTAACAACCGCGGCAGTTGTGGCACAGATTTGCGAGCTGAGTGATGTCTGCATGATCAAATGAACGTTGTCTGTGAATGGCCGGAAACACCGAGCAGTAACCTTCACAATAGCGACAAGCATTGCAGATAGACACTTGTCGAAGTGCTTCATTAAGTGACGGTGAAACGGTAATGGGTGTGGTATCAAGTGCCATGCTTTGCAGCCTCTTGGCCGGCAATACGGCCAAACACCGTACCGATAGTCATACCAAACCCCGCCAGATAGCCTTGCCCCAATAGACTCCCAGCCATAATTTCTCCCGCCGCCCATACGTTGTTGTACAACCCATCAGGGCCCGTTACTCGCGCAGTTTCGTCCACTTTCAAGCCAAGATAGGTAAAGGTAACTCCAGGTTTTAGGGAATACCCATAAAAAGGTCCTGTATCTATCGGTCGGGCCCAATTTGTTTTGGGTGGCCGCAAATTCTGCGTAGCTAAACCATCGAGCTCCGTAGAGCGGAACTCACCTGCTACGCAGGCTGCATTAAATTGAGCAACCGTCTCAGCGAGTCGATTGCCCGGTATCCCCAGCTGTTGACCCAAGCCTTCAATGGTGTCGGCAACCACAGGCGGGAACACCGAAGGCATAAAAAGATCAATTGATTTCGAATCAATGACAGAATAGGCAATTTGCTCCGGCTGAGCAGCCACCAGGCGTCCCCAAATCGCATAACGTTTGGGCCAAACGTCTTCACCTTCGTCATAAAATCGCTCGCCTTGGTTATTGACCACCACGGAAAAAGGAACACAATCTAAGCGAGTCACGATACCTCCGTCATATTGAGGCGCACGTCCGTCGATGGCCACAGCATGACACTGTGTGGGGTCACCAACACTCACGGCGCCTTGGTCCAGCATATTCTTTAACACCACACCGCGGTTATACGGTGTCCCTCGGATAAGAAAATTTCTCGCCGCTGGGCCCCAGGCTTCACTCAACCAGTCCAGATCTGCCTGAAATCCGCCGCTGGCTAGAATCACTGCTTTCCCTTTTATGGTTGCTTGATGTATCTCGTTATTATCTTCAATCTCAACATCCAATCCATGAAATCGATCTTGCACAATATCCAGATGAAATACCTTCGCATCGTAGACAATTTCAACACCCAGATCTTCTAGCCGGTTGTAGTAAGCATTCACCAATGCCTTACCACCGCCAAGGAAAAACGCATTTGTTCGACTCAGTGATAGAGTGCCCGAAAGCGAAGGCTGAAAACGCACGCCTTGCTGCTGCATCCACGGAAGGGCTGCTTCCGAAGAACGAATAGTTAACTTGGCTAGTGCTTCGTCCGTGTCGCCTTTGGTGACTCGTAGCAGGTCATCAAAATATTCGTTTTCGTCGTAGGTATCCGTTAGATGGGCCAGCGGACCGCGGTGCATACAGCGAAAATTTCGAGTATGCCGAGAATTGCCGCCTCGGTATGTCTTTGGAGCAGCTTCAAGCAATAATACGGTCTGTCCAGCGGTTCTAGCTTCAATAGCCGCACACAGTGCTGCATTGCCGCCACCAACAATGATGACATCCCAACTCTGTTGTAGAACCGAATGAGTTAGAGAAGCTATTTTATTCAATTCTGCTGCTCGGAGAACACTTTAGGAACGCGGATTTACTCGAGAAATGAGTAGATAAGTGTACCCGATAGACGAGGATTTTAATCAAACCAGCTCGGAGTAACTCAACAGATTAAATTTTTGACAATACAACATCGTAGCGTGTGGATTTTGGTTCCTTACTCATAGTGTGTACAACTCCATTACATACAAACTAAGGGTGGCTCGGTGTGCGTTCTGACCGATAATGGATCGACTATGTCGTCAAGCTTGATCAACGACATTTAGTGTTAATTGGAGAGCCCTTGTAGGACTCTACATACATTAACTTTCACTTATATACTTCCTGAGAACAGCGGCCATGCTTTCAGCACTTAAAATTGGGGGAAACAACGTCCTAAACGAACCATCAGGACCCATAAGATAGAAATAAGATTGATGAGAGATCACGTTCTCACCATTGATGGTTTGGTCCAATGGTGCTGGATTCTGGTTATAGGCTGTGTAGATTTGCTGAAGCTCACTGTCATCTCCGGTGAGTCCGAGCAGTAAGGGGTGATACTTCTCTAAAGCCGAGCGCATTTTTTCGGGAGTATCGCTTTCAGGGTCGACCGTTACCACCAAAGGCACCAAACGATCTTCCAGATTTTTATCTTCTTGTTGAAGTAGCTCCAAAGCGGTTCCAATACGATTAAGGGAAATTGAACACATTATCTGGCAATCCACATAGCCAAAAAAGACCAACGTATGTTTTCCATTGAACGAATCTTGAGTTACGTTTCGTCCGTTGTGATCAACCAAGGAAAATGGCCCACCTACCGAGTCCAGTGCGCTCGGAACGACTGAGAGTGCGTTCTTTGAATTCGTGGTCGACGAAATGGTTACCCCATCCGAACCATGATCTTCATCTCCGTGAGCATGCACAACAGGCGGAGAACACAGCAATGCCACTGCGGCTAATGGGGTAAACACTTTAAATAAGCGCAAAGGATACATTCCGAAGTGACCAGGCTAACTAGTTGTTAAAATATTCATCGTCGGCTTCGGCTCCAAGCCCTAAACGTCCATCGCGCTCCAATATGGTGGTTACCCGCTCGTCTTGCTGATACCAACGTTTCGCCGCGCTAACTGTTGTGCCATTTTTCTCTGCCCAGGTCTCTAAAAACTGCGTCGCCGACTGCCATTCGCCATCAGGTTCTTTAATATTTTGCACTTGAAAAAAACGCACATTCCCAGATTGCGTAAACTGGCCATTTACCACCAAGTTAGATCCACAGAAACGCCATAGCTGTTCAGCACCTCCGGTGTATAGGTTGAGGTCTTTTGATACCAGAATCGTTTCCGTGTCGGTTTTAATACCTATTTGCCGCTCCCCTCCACCGCATTGTTCCACACAATTTCCTGAGACCTCACACAATATATCCACCACTTCGCCGGAAAATTCTGCGACCTCAACACCGCTAATACTCCAACGCTGAACCTCGCCAACAGGTGTAGCGCAAGACGTCAAAACACCACCGCCAATAAACACTAAAACTATCAATCCATGCCGTGGAAGTCGGTTTAAAAACGATACGGCCTTTGTCAATGTGCTCATGGCCGGGCCTCCCCGGGAATGATCCCGTACTGCTCATGAGTAAAGTTGACGATACCGTGGTCTTCTAAAATTTCTTCAATGGTTAAGTACTTAAGCCCATCGAGCTCAAACACAGTTCCCGATACCGTGATCTCATGAGTTTGGATATTCAGCAATTTATCATTTGCTACGCCCTTGCCATCACCTTCGACCGACAAGATCATATACATCTCTCCGCTGCTGCTATCTAGGAGCCCGACCGGGATCCCACCCGCAGCGCACCAGACGGCACAAACATGATGCGAAGTTCCAATCACAACACGAGAAGAGCCCATAACTTGCGATACATAGCACCAAGTGTCCATCAATTCACCTTTCAAGGTCACCTGCTTGCCTTCCGTACTAGCATGAGACAGCGGCGTGATCACCAGCAAGGCACCGTAAAACAGAAGCGCAACGCAGCGTGTGAGAGATTTACGGATTCGCATAACGAGCTGTTCTCCTGGATTGATAATCACTAAACCTTGCCCTCATTTGTGAATAAAAATGACAAGCAATGGTCAAGTTACCTCTTAAGCGAGTGCAAGTTAGACATTCACAGAGCCCGCTGGTTCACTATAAAAATACTTTTCGACTTAGGCGTTGGCCGAATGATTTAGCTATTTACTTGAGCCAACAAATTCTCAACTTCTGTGCGGGTCGGCATGGACGGGGCTGTACCAGCGCGAGTGACCGAGAGACCTGCAACGGCGCAGGCAAATCGAGCTGCTTCTAATGGGGTTTGTTGCTGCGCTAATGCCGCCGCAAAACCGCCGTTGAACGCATCCCCGGCCCCGGTAGTTTCCACTACTGCGCCTGCATTGACAGCGGGTATGTGTACAGAGTGCTCACGATTATGCAATAGCGCACCTTGTTCACCTAGCGTGATTAGCGCAGTTCCTACACCCTTTGCTAGTAGTACCTCCCCCGCTTTCTTCGCATCATCAACCGACATTACTTTCACACCCGTGTAGGCTTCCACTTCCGTTTCGTTGGGCGTGACATAGTCACAAAGTTTGAATATGGCATCGTCCAGTGGTTCGGCTGGCGCGGTGTTTAGTATCGTGGTAACGCCTGAACCTTTTGCAAGGGATAATGCATGCATCGCTGCATCGATCGGTTGCTCGAGCTGGGTTACAAACACATCGGCCTCTGTTATCACCGAACTCACCGTATCGATATAGCGCGGCGTGATGGTCATGGCAGCACCAGGACAAACAATGATCGCATTATTGCCAGTGTTCTCGTCGATAAAGATGTACGCAGAGCCTGTGTAACTATCGGTGTTCTTCTCTATATGAGCAGTAATACCTTCTGCTTGGTACATGTCGAATGCCATTTGTGCAAACGCATCCTCACCCAGGCAAGAAATAAATGACACGTTGGCGTGACAACGTGCTGCCGCGACGGCTTGATTAGACCCTTTACCGCCCGGACCTAAGGCAAAACTTGACCCCAGCACAGTCTCTCCCATCGCGGGTTGTCTAGTAGCACGATAGGCCGCGTCGGCGACAAAGACTCCCAATATCGCTACAGTTCCGATACGTTGAACATTGTCTAATTCTGTCATCCCGTTAGATCGCCCGTTAGGAAATTAGAAAACCTCTGCCCACCCACTGTCACCGGCCAGCTTGATTGTAACAGTTCAACAGAAACGCAAGCAGGCGTCAACGCCAGACCATTTACAATAGTATGATGGCCATTTAATCTTCTGGTGCGCACCCAAGAGCTTTCACTCCACGATGAATATTCAACAATCCCTTAGCGTAACGCGTATCAAACAGATCATCAGTCTCATCGATCTGACCAATCTGGACAGCGAGTGCGACGAGACGGCTTTAGAGAGCTTATGTCACCAAGCCAGCACACCAATGGGGAATGTCGCTGCCATTTGTATTTGGCCTCGATTTGTCGCCAGCGCAAAAGCCCAGTTGGCATCAGATTCACCAATTCGTATTGCGACGGTCGTTAACTTCCCATCGGGGACGGAGCCAGCCTCAGAAACTTGTCAGACTATCGAAGCGGCGATTGTCGATGGTGCTACTGAAATAGACTATGTTATGCCCTACCATAAAATACTTGCGAACAAACCAGGAGAAGCGGCTGCGTCCATACAACGGGTTCGCAGTTGTATACCTAACACAGCTCTGTTGAAAGTCATTCTTGAGACTGGGGAACTTCGTAACAGTGAGCAAGTACAAGCAGCAGCCACTATCGCTATTGATCATGGAGCTGATTTTATAAAAACGTCTACCGGAAAAGTGCCTGTTAACGCTACTCCTTCAGCGGCAAACACTATGCTCAATGCGATAGATGCCAGCGGCAGAGAAGTTGGATTCAAAGCAGCAGGCGGTTTAAAAACAGTGATGGATGCCGATGGTTACCTACAGCAGGCTGAGGCTGTGTTTGGCGTCGATTGGATCAACCCAAATCACTTTCGTTTCGGTGCTTCGAGTTTATTAAACGATGCTCTATCCAGAATCGGTATCGAATCCAGTTTAATGAATAAACATTCAACCCAATACTAATTATCCAAAAAGAACCTGGCCTCAGTACAATTTTAATGGCTCATCGACTTGCGCTGGTCTTAAGTTAAAGAGACCATATTCGACGCGCGTTTTCATAATAGAAAGCGGCACGCTCACTGGCAGAGGCTTCCATAAAAAGTGCTCGTGTTGCTGCGACCCAGCTGGCCAGAGACCCGCCAAGCGTACACACGGGGGAATCACTACCCCATACCACCCGATCCGGGCCAAAAGCTTCAAAGGTATGCTCGACAAAGGGCCGAATATCCTCCAAAGTCCAATCCAACCCGTTCCCGTAAGCGATCACTCCTGAAATTTTACCAGCAACATTGGGCCGTTCAGCGATGCGACTCATCTGTTCTCTCCACGGATCCAATTCAGCGCTTTTTACATTCGGTACACCGCAATGATCCAACACGAATTGAACATCAGGACAAGAATCGACCAGCTCGATAGCGATTGGCAGCTGATCAGCACGGGCGCACACATCAAATACAAAGGATGTGTTGGATAACAACTTTAGGTTGCTACGAAACAAAGGATTGCGAGATAGTTCATCGTCGACTTCGTGAAGTATGCGTCTGAAACCTTTTATCCAGGGTCGCAGCTTCTGGCGTTCAAAATAGGCTTGAAACGTATCTTGCTCCGGCCGGCAAGAAGCGATTGCGCCCACGAGCTGAGAATCAGGACGATCCATTAGTTCCTTTATGTACAGCGTTTCGTTTTCAATATCAGATTCAGCCACGTCCACTTCCATATGCAGCGAGTGAGTTATACCCAATTGCCTACACTGTCGCAAATAATCGGTGTAAGTTGCGTCTTGGTTTAAAGCAGGAACACGGGCGATCCATGGGTAAGTCAGCCGTTGACGGTCGATCAGGTGCACATGGGTATCTATTAACATGGTCTTTAATCTCCGGCCACAGTGTCGACATCGGCTCTGTGATTACTATGCGACTACGCTCCTATGTGATAGCGTGATAGTAACATCAGAGCCTTGCCATTACGACTATGCCAACGACAGCGCCCTTTAATCCGGATGAACTTGTGCAGTCATGGCCGTTGCCGTCCTCACCTAGCCCTGTGGTGATATTCGGTGCGGGCTCTATCGTGCGCGACGCTCACCTGCTAGCGTATAAAAAAGCCGGTATACCGGTTGCGGGTATCTTCGACCCCAACCTTGAAAAGGCCCATCAGCTGTGCGAAGAGTGGAACCTAACAGCCTTCACCACCGAAGCAGCAGCACTCAATCATCCACAGGCTATTTTCGATTTAGCCACACCACCAGCTGCACACGCTACCTTGCTTAATAAACTGCCTCATGGTTCCTCTGTGCTGATTCAAAAACCTATGGGAAGCGATCTTGACGATGCCAGTCGAATTCTAAGAATATGCCAAGAACGTCATTTGAATGCTGCAGTGAATTTTCAACTACGTTTTGCACCCATGATGTTGGCACTAAAACACACCATTGACGCTGGGTACTTGGGACGCATTGTCGACTTTGATGCCTGGTTAGCTCTTGATACTCCCTGGCATCTTTGGAAATTTTTGGAGTCGCTTGAAAGAGTAGAGATTGCGGTCCACTCCATTCACTATCTGGACTTTGTAAGATCCTTATTAGGTAATCCGCAAGGTGTTCATGCCAAAACGGTATCGCACCCACGCAGTGGCGTAGCACAATCCAGAACCGCTGTAATATTAGATTATGGGGATGATATCCGTTGCAGTTTATCGATCAATCATGACCATTTTTTTGGCCGAAAATTCCAAGCCAGCGAATTCAGAATCTGTGGCACCGAAGGTGCCGCCTATATAAAATTGGGAGTGAACCTCGATTACCCCAAAGGCGAACCGGACGAACTCTGGGTGCACCCGGCCGGCAGCGATGACTGGGTCCAAGTGAATTTGTCTGGTTCGTGGTTTCCTGACGCTTTCCTAGGGCCCATATCGAATGTTCAACGGATGGCCCACGGTGATGACAGCCATCTGATAAGCTCGGTAGCAGATGCATGGCACACCATGTCGTTGGTGGAATCTGCCTTTCTATCAAGCGCCCAACCTGCAACACCGGTCGCAACGCTTCCGGGAGAGCCTTGCTAGCGCACACTCATGCTGTTCACACAAACCTGCTGCACTGATTAATGAATAAAACAATCCCTCGATATGCTGCTCGTCTGAATGCGTTCAAAATTGGAGCTGATACCTATTGGCCAGGCAAGAATCGTATTACAACAATAGACATGCTCACTAGGGCTTCTACGGTCGAAGGACTGAATGCTGTGGATTTTAATTATCCAGATCATTTTGATGACTGCTCGACTGCTGAAATAAAGCAGTGCATGGATGACACTGCCACTCAATTAAACGGTATGGCCATGCGTTACTACACCGACCCAGCATTCAAGCTAGGCGGTTTTACTCATCCTGAAAAACGAGTGCGCCAGACTGCAATCGATATCACGTTACAAGGTATCGATAAACTGACTGAAATCGGTGGATCGCTAATGACTCTTTGGCTGGGTCAGGATGGTTTTGACTATTCGTTCCAAGTTAACTATCAGCAACTATGGGATTACACACTCGAAGCTCTGGCGGTGGTCTGTGACCATAACAAGGATGTCGACATCTCCCTTGAATACAAACCCAACGAACCGAGATCTTACTCACTGATGCCAGACGTGGGTAGCAACCTACTTGCTTTATCGGAGCTGAATAGACCCAATACCGGCATAACGTTAGATTTCGCTCATGTACTCTATGCCGAAGAAATGCCAGCCCATGCGGCGGCCATGGTCGGACGGTACTCCCGACTATTGGGTGTGCATTTGAATGACGGCTACGGCAAACGCGATGATGGCTTGATGGTAGGCAGCGTACATCCAGTGAAAACGGTTGAATTGATGGTGGAAATGAATCGCTTGAACTATGACAGTACGATTTACTTCGACACGTTCCCGGATTTATCCGGCCTCGATCCAGTGGCAGAAGCCAACGTCAATGTTGCGATGGCAAATAAATTAAAAGCCGTAGCAGATTCCCTCACACAGAACGCCAAGCTTCAGGCCGCCATCGCAAATCAAGATGCTCCTACCAGTCAGAGCATTGTTAATCGAGCTTTGTATGGCGCCTAAGCTTTTTCTTAACGAGTATTCTCAAGCGTAGGCCAATGACCGAACCAGCTACCGTACTCGTCTGTGGATCTTTGCATTTGGATATCGTGGTCGATGCACCCAGCCTCCCTTCCATTGATGAGACCATCAACGGAACGTCTGTAAATTATGCATTCGGTGGCAAAGGCGGCAACCAGGCTGTAGCAGCCTCGTTGCACGGTGCAAAGACGCGATTCGCAGGTTGCATAGGCGAAGATGAGTTTGGCAAAACCTTGCACGCACATCTCATCAGACACAATATCAACTGCGAAAACTTGCAAAAAACCAACGGAGCTTCAGGTATGAGTGTCGCCATAGTCGATGACAATGGAGACTATGGTGCCGTGATTGTGTCCAGTGCGAATCTAAATATCAACAGCGACGCTATTCACTTGCCAAGCTCTGCCAAGTTTCTATTACTCCAAAACGAAATCCCCGAACAGGTCAATGAACAGCTGGCTAAAAAAGCCCAAGAGAAAGACATACCCGTGATGCTCAATGCTGCGCCGTTTCGAACACTACCCGAAAAGATGGTTCCGCTGATTG
>JAHQVR010000282.1 GCA_019634245.1 Gammaproteobacteria bacterium | reverse complement strand
GCGCCAGTAGACCGAGATGATCCGTGCTGGTTCTTTTTTACCTCCGGCACATCTGGACGACCCAAAGCCTCCATCCTGACGCATGGTCAACTAGGTTTTGTGATCAACAACCATCTGTGTGATTTGGTACCTGGAAGCACCTATGCTGATGCATCGCTGGTGGTTGCTCCATTGTCTCATGGCGCTGGTATGCACCAGTTAATGATCGCTTCTCGTGGGGCACCGACCATCCTGACTACCTCTACCAAGTTCAACACCGCTGAAATTTGGTCGTTGGTGGAAAAGTGGCACGTAACGAATATGTTCACCGTGCCCACCATTCTTAAACTGCTGGTCGAAGCACCTGAGGTTGACACATTCGATCATCGCTCATTGCGCTATGTGATCTACGCAGGCGCGCCGATGTACCGGGCCGATCAAGTCAAAGCGCTTGAAGTGCTCGGTTCCGTTCTTGTGCAGTATTTTGGTTTAGGCGAGGTCACTGGCAACATCACGGTGCTGCCTCCTTCCGACCACTCTAAAGATGACGATGCCCGTATGGGCACTTGTGGTTACGCGCGCACTGGTATGCAGGTCGAGATCCAGGACAAGGAAGGTAACGCATGCCGTCTGGGTGAAACGGGTGAGATTTGTGTCACTGGCCCCGCCGTTTTTGCAGGTTACTGGCAAAACCCGGAGGCCAATGAAAAGAGTTTTAGAAACGGAATGTTTCGCACCGGCGATCTGGGCCACATGGACGCCGAAGGCTTTTTCTACATCACCGGGCGTGAATCCGACATGTACATATCAGGCGGCTCTAACATCTACCCACGCGAGATCGAGGAGAAATTGTTACTGCACCCGGATATCTCTGAGGCTGCCGTGTTTGGAATGCCCGATGAAAAATGGGGTGAGATTGGTGTCGCCGTTGTTGCACTTCACGCCGGTGTGGATGTTTCGTCAGAGGCAGTTCAGAGTTTTCTGCACGGTAAAATAGCGTCCTACAAAATGCCAAAGGCCTTCTACGTTTGGGACGAAATTCCAAAATCAGGCTATGGCAAGATGGCCAAGCGTTTGGTGCGCTCAGAACTGGAGCGTCGTTTGGCAAACGGTGGCGCTTGATGAAGCAAGTTCAACATCCTGGCCCAGTGCGCGCCAGCCGAATGGACTTGATTCCATGCGCGGGATGCGACATGGAAGTAACGCTCTCGGCAGGCATGTCACTGGAAGAGGCTGTTGCGCAGGCGTTGGCACCGTTGGAACTCGATAGTGCTTGGCTGGAATTTACGGACGCTGACGTCTCGGCGTTGGCCTATGTTATTCCTGCCGAGGCGCCGGATGAAATGCATGTCGCTTGGTACTCCGACGTCCATTGTTTTGAGGCTGGTCGGATTGATCAGCTCGGTATGATTGTAGGGCGGCATGAAGGCACGTCATTTTTACATGGGCATGGCACCTGGACGCCAGCGGGTGGCAGTCAAGCAATGGGTCACATACTCGCCCGGCAAACGCGGTTGGCTTTGCCTGTAATCGCACGCGGTATTGGTTTAACCGGTGCACGTTTTGATCGGCGAGCCGATGCGGAGACTCAATTTGATCTTTTTCATGTAGACCGGGTCGGACCCGAGTGCTTGGACTACGTAGACTGGGTCCGACCCGAGGGTTCGGACTACGCCGCCCTGCGTCTTCTGCCTAATCAGGATTTTGCTAACAGTTTAGAGGCGGCTTGTTCAGCGCTTGGCTGGACATCAGCACGAGTGCATGGGATCGGTAGCATCAACACCGCTCGTTTTGAAGATGGTCGAATGCTGGATAGCCTACCCACTGAATTTCTCGTTACCGATGCTATAGCGGGAATAGGTGGACCGGGCCCGGAGATCGTCATTGTAGGTACTGATGGCACACACATTCTGTCGGGAAGATTGTCTCGCGGAGAAAACCCGGTTTTGGTGACGGCAGAGGTGGTTCTCAATCGCAAAGGCGTATGAGGCACTACACCTCTTGGGAGGAAACATGTTGATCTCTAAAATCTCGATGGTGTGTCCACTTTTATGGATTCTCAGGATGCACAAAGCCTGATAAATATTCTAACTCAGTTCTACGCCGATTATGCGGTCGATTGCACCGATACCAAAGGTCTTGATCTCTATGCTTTTTCGAACCGTCAGGAATTCCGGGCCGAGATAAGCCAATACTTCCTGAGTGGAGAGATCGGCGCTACTATTGTTAATAACGCTTCGCCAGAGTTGTACGACATCTTGTCGCGTTTTTACGGCATAAACTATGAGAACATCTCATAGCGGCCGGAATCGAAACGGACGGTCGACATGCTTAACGCCATTCCCCAAGTTCATCAACAATGTAGTCAGCTCGGTAGTATTGATCCCGTTGTTGACGACGGCGAAGGGCCTAGCTAGGAAAAAACTGTGGCTCGCATAAAATTGTTCTTTAGTGACTTCGAGCCCAAGATTAATCAGAAATCTTCAACCCAATAATTCAGTACCTCAAAGTGAGGTGTTCCATCGGTTGGCTCGTAAATATAAGCAAACAGCCCAAACTGGTAACTGGCTGAAATAGGATTTTCGGGTCCGATTTCTGCCACCTGTCCGCTGTAGATAGTGCCTTCACCTTTTATCGATGCCAGGTCACTGTCCAAGCTACCGCCAATCTCTACACTCATTACAAAGCCACCGGCAACCGTGGCGACTTCGGCAGATGCGGAAGTCCGATATTCTTCGCCCTCGGTGGTTTCTTCAAATTGCTCGATAGTGACGGTTTGCCTTCCTGTGTTTAAACCAACGGTTTGCGCAGAAGATTTTAACCCTCGGTAGGTTCGCAGCAGAGTATTGCTCTGTTGTTCCGATGGATAGGTGCCTGGGTCCCCAGCAGTATGTTGAAAAATGGCTTCATCTATTTTGAATGCATCAGGTGAAACCCTTGAATTGTAGATTTCCCGGGTGGTCATTATATCGATCTGTTCGCGAGGCATTCGAACCTGAACGTTTCTACCGATCATCGCAGGATCTGGGTGAGACAGTACTTCATAGGTCCACACATCATAGGGAATTGTTGTGAATATCACAGTATCTTCCACTGGACCCGTTTCTCGCAATACCGTGTTTACGGTGGTGTAGGCCGTCGTTGTGTAATTTCGTACTTCACGGCTCACATTCGCCAAAATGGCACCGCCGCTTTGGGTAATCGGATCGCGGGCGTCCCAGCCAGCTTGTGCATTAACAAACACCGACCAACCATCAGTTTCAACATTGCCGGTACTTGAAGTTGAACCTATTGCTGTTCGGCATGAGCTTAGATCCTGTCCAAGATCGGTAGCGCAAGGTGCTGCAGCGAGTGCTGCCAATACAATGGGTTCTGTTAACTCATAGCTGTAACTACCATCAGCCAAACGTAGGGCTGCTGTATCACCATTTATCTCGAAATCTCCCAGCAACAGTGATGCAAATAGCGGAGTTTGAGGGTTTGTAAAATTGGTCTCAATCGATGCGTATTGGTAGAACCCTCTATCCTGCGATAAACCAAAGGCTGCCAATTGCTGAGATGGTTGCGTGTTTCTTCTTTGCACCCAGAAGGCAACATCCTCGCGCTGATCTCCATTGATGTCGGCGACGCCAAATGACACATGCACCGGAGAGAAGTAGTAGGCGATTTGATCGCTCCCGAGTAAAATTTCTGTATCTATTTGAGCGTTGGTGGTCTCTTCATTTTGAGCACTCATGATCTGATCTACCAGCGGTGTAAGCTGGTTACCGGTAGTGCGCAAGTCATCCCACACTAATTGGTTACTGACAATCTCATCTGCACCATCACCATCAAGATCTGCCGTTCTCACGAACAGGTAATGCAGATACTGGGTTTGTCCACTACCACCTTGCCTGGGAATTTCGCCGCTCGTCTGCAATGATGCCAGTTGTGAAAAATCTGAGCGAGCATCGTCGCGAATTTCAATGAAATAGTCTCGCCCTCCGGAGACGCGTCCAATTTCATCGAGCCCGCCTATCACCAATTCATCCACACCATCTCCATCGACATCACCCAACGCGATATCAGCAACCTTGACAACCATAGGGCCTCCAGCGGTGTTGATAACGCTAAGCCCGCCTTCCATCTCCTGAAAACCGCTGCTTACGTCGTCCAGTAGGTACCATCGAGAAGTCGCTTCACTGATGCTAGAACCTGTCTGTCGCGAAATGTCGCCTCCATAACGGTTAACAACCACCGCCAATTCCCGACCAGCATCCCGATCAACATTGCCGGTAGTTAGAGCAACATGGGTATAGCCAGTGGGTGTATCAGCCGCAATCGAAAAAGAGGTGCCATTGCCTGCCAGCACACCAGAGGAGTTGGTGACTACTACAACTTCGATGGAGTCGCTGGTGTCTGTAATGGCAACAGCAATGTCTATCGTAGCGTCTCCATCCAAATCGCCTGATACCAAGTTCAGACTCTGTACTTCAACGCCAGTGGCAATGACTACCGCATCGCCTGCCGCAGCATCGGATGCGACATCTTGAATGACATTGATCTGGACAGGGGAGTCGGCTTCTGACTGCCACGCCACTACAATTTCATCAAGCCCATCAGCATCGATATCGGCAGTAACTGCACTTCTAACTACACCACTAGAAAACCAGGGCTGGTCAGTTGTATCCAAATCAGACAACAATTCAGCCTGAACGTCTGTGCCGTTCACCAGATCAAAGTCGATAACGGGCATCAAACCGCCGAAGGTGCCCGCTAAACCCGCGTCTTCATCTATCGAAACGCCAAACAGCGCCGCTTCTTCAAAACGATTGACCGTTCTGGTGGTGCCGAGTGGGGAATAATCATCAGGCAATGCTGCACCATTGTCATCAAGTCGCGGTGATGCCTGGGTATCAACACCAAAGGATTCGAGAACCCCGACGACCGTTTCATTGACTTGGCCTGAATCTGATCCCCCATCCGATCCGCCTGTATCAGAGCCGCCAGTATCCGAACCACTGGAGTCCGAATTATCGGAGCTTCCCCCGCCACCACAGGATGAAATCAAGAAAGCAACGAGAAACGTCATTAACAGATGACGGGCTATCGGGTAATGCACGCTAGCTTTATCCATAAGAAAACAGCTCCATAATTCCGGAAAATCTTAGTTGAAGTTTCTGCATTAAAAAACACACCTGTCTGCCGCAGGACATCCAGATCGAGTGAGAATAGCAGAGACTGTAATTCTAAATCGCTGCATTTAACAGGGGAATCACCCAAATGGGTAGTACATCGTGAAACTGCCGATTAATCTGATTCTATCTACAGACCTGATACCAATGCTAGCCATGGCTTAATCTGAGGTGGGCGAGCTTGTAATTTCGACTGTCCGGACAGATACTTCTTTGATTCGGAAAAAAGAATTTAACGAGTAGTGCGATGATTCGTATTAACGCCAAGATCTGTATTAGGATAGTGCTAGTCCTATTAGCCTTGGCACTTATGGGCTGCGATGACGTACTCGACTGCATTGACGATGACCAACCTGAGTTAAGACCAAACTCACTGCCGAACCCGGTGCTTAATCAGGAATACGATCAGGTGATTCGGGCCAGCATTCGCAATGAACCCTACGATGATCGGTTTGACTATAGCTTCACTTTCAGAGGTGATCTTCCTAGTGGCATACAGACAGAAGCTGATGACCGTGATTTCAAAATCTATGGTACCGCGACTCAGATGGGTGATTTTGAGTTCACAGTAACTGTCATGGTTGATGGCAATCTGGGTGACTATAACGATACTAGTGGATTGTGCACAACGATTGATAGTGAGGTCTACCAATGGTCTGTTCAACCGTTGTAGCTCTGATCCCTAGCGCTATAAAACGAACCGATAAGTGTCGGTCTGTAAGTGATTAAATAACCTGGTGTAGTTTTGTCACCGCTAGCCATTCTTTACATCGCTCGACAGGTTCTACTGCCATCAATACATCAGTGACCACACAGACACTATCGGCGCCGTGGGCGAAAGCACTTGCGGCGCGTTCAGGGGTAAATCCGCCGATGGCGACCAGTGGAATTTGCTCAATGCGCTGCTTCCAGCGCTGCAGCTTTTCAAGCCCTTGAGGGCGCCACTTCATTTTCTTTAACTGAGTAGCATAGATAGGGCCGAGTGCAATGTAGTCGGGCGAATGCTCCAAAGCGATTTTTAGTTCAGTGCTATCGTGGGTGCTCAAGCCAAGTTTTAGGTGCGCTTTCTTTATGGCGCTCATATCGGCTTCAGCTAAATCCTCCTGACCGAGATGAAGATAATCGCAACCTTCTTCAATCACGATTTGCCAATAGTCGTTAATGATGAGCTGTGCATGGTATTGATCGCATAGCGTTTTTGCTTTGCGAATTTATGCTTTGCACAGTTCTAAGCTTTTGTCTTTTATTCGCAACTGCACAAGCTTTACGCCAACGATAAGGAATTCTTCGAGACGATTGCAGTTATCAACGATAAGATAGAAGCGAGGTAGCATGTTATTCATTCCAAAACGGTGTACCAATTACCGGTGTTGAAGGCGATGCCATATCTCGGGCCAGTATGGGTTGTGCCTTGAACGCCTTGCGACCTGACTCTACCGCTAAAGAAAACGCGCGAGCCATACTCACAGGGTCACCGGCTTTGGCGACAGCGGTATTTAATAAAATGGCGTCGTAGCCAAGCTCCATGGCGGCGGTTGCGTGTGAAGGTAGGCCCAGGCCGGCATCGATAATCAGTGGTATGTCAGGAAAGTGCGCGCGCAATGAACGCAGAGCGTAAGGGTTGTTGAGGCCTCGACCACTACCAATGGGCGCCCCCCAGGGCATCAGCAGTTCGCAACCAGCGTTAAGTAGCTTTTCAGCCACGACTAAATCATCATTCATATACGGAAATACGGCAAAGCCGTCTGCTGATAATATTTGAGCCGCTTCTACGAGTCCGAAAACGTCTGGTTGTAATGAATCGTCATTTCCGATGACCTCGAGCTTAATTAGTAGGCTACACAAAGTATGCGAATCCTAAGAACGCTCTCGTCGATTCGCCAGCACGGCGGAGAGTAATATAAAACCTGCTCCTATGATTAACGCCGTAGTGGGAATTTCATCGAACACGAAATATCCAGCAGCAGCTGATAAGATCAAACTGCTGTAAGTCAAAGGACTGAGAAACCCAACATCTCCCGTCCAGTGCGCTCGCAAAAAACATAATTGAGCGCATTGGGCAAGTACACCAATCGCAAGTATAGCAAGGCCATCTTGATTTGCGATGGGTACCCATTGAGCAACTGCGAAAGGGGCTGTACACACCATCAGGCCAGCGGTATAGAACACCATCATAACAATTTCTGGAGCTCCTTTCAGGCGTCTTAATAATATAGTCGCAGTGGAACCTGCAATCACCGCCACTAACAACACCGCGGTCGCCAAGTTGAACGAATAGTCTCCGGGTTGCACGGCAATCAGCACACCGATAAAGCCCAGAGTTAGAGCGAACCAGCGACGCTTACCAATGAATTCATTGAGTAGTAGCATAGCCATGAGCATTAGCACAGCAGGTCGTAAATAATTCAGCGTGGTAAACAATGCTAATGGCACACGCGCCACTGCGTAATAGCCGCAGCTTATAGCCAATGAAGAAAATACGATTCTGGCGATATGTAAAGGCCAGTGACTGATTGAGGCAAAAGAGCGGTGCGAAATAACCATCCAGGGAAGTAAAACCAATAAACCCGTGGCTGCGCGAATAAACACGATCTGCATGGTTGGGTACGATGCGCCCAGAGTTTTAACCAGTATGAGGGCGCCGATGTGTAAGCACATATCCGTCAGCAGCCAAACCGCGGCCCTTCCGTTTCGGTTCATTGGTAAAACCAGATAGCGCTGTACTCACTCATTCAGGATCATAATTTATCGATCAATGGCTTATTGAAGTAAATTCGCCATCAGTCGAAAGCTACCCGGTACCAGCTTCGCCATCTGGTGATGCAGGATTAACGATGTGTGGGTGTGACGTCCTTTGCCAACCTCAGCACTCAAGAGGCCACCGATTAACGGTTCTTCATCGGGATCGCTCATCGATAGAAGGGGTTGGTAGTCATCGTGCCATTGCTTGGCGAAATAAAGCCCTCTTTCTTTGTGCCAACCTTGCCAGTCATCAGCGGAAATTTTATTGGGATGATTTAACAAGGTGTGATCCGGCTGTAGATGAGTAACTGCAGCGTTTTCATTGGTCACCCGAAACCTTAACGAAGGTTGGCCAATCTCAAGGTAGCGTGGAGGTATGGTATCTGGTTTCCAATCGTCCCAAGGTCGGTGATATAACGTCAGCAGATGGCCCCCGTTTTCGACCCACTGATGAATATGCTGTATGTTCTCTGCCAATGCTGTTCGAGTGCGCATTGCAAATAGCCCAATCACCAATGTATCGAACTGTTTCAAATCTCTTCCACCAGCAAGGCCGGTATCATCAAGTTGAGTCACTTCAAGCCCTATATCGGATATGAGTTCTGCTACTCGATCGTTACCACCGCCGACATAAGCTACGCGTTTCTTTGGTAAAGAGACATCAAGCACCAGAACACGGATCTTTGCTGTAGTCGTCATGACACGATCGGGCACGTGTGCGTGTTCAATGATCTTTTCGGTGTCCGCAGGTTGCCCGTCGAGCAATACATCGAGTTCGTAGTAACCTGCTGCAAGTTGAGCTGGCAATCCTACTGATACGTTCTGTGTGTTGGTGTTGACTGTCCATCCCTCGGGGGCCTTTAAAGAGATCTGTGCATCACTTGGGAATTGTTTTTCTATGGCGACGGTGAATTCTTGAAGCGACGATTGCTGGTTTATCACTACCGAAGTTGAAGCCAGATTAACGACACGATGAGGTAAGGAGATGGGTGTGTTGACCATGTCGATGGTCGATGCGCTATCAACACCGTTGACTGAGAGTTCGAGTTTAATCCCAGGTGTTCTTGCCTCGTCTGGGAAGTAGTCTTCTGGATACGACTCAGTTGGCTGCGCGCTTTCTGAAAGCGCCAGCTGATTGTCTGATATTAACCAATCATTATTGCCCGTAAGCTTAACGGTATGCCTGATCTTCGCAGAAGCGCTGGTGCTCGGTTCACGAATTTCCAGGCGTACGCTGGTCTGCGACCCTGGTCGGAGCTGAGAACTGTCGGCAACAGCTTCTACCTGAATGCCGCTCGTCAGTCGGATGACGCGTGATAGTTGAGTGCGTTTACGCAGTAGCCTGTGTTGAACCTGCTCAGCCGCGCTCTCCGGACATAGCTGTTGCGCGTTTTGAATGCTACGCAGGGCCGAAGTTGCCGCTAACAACACTTGATCTAACTGCGGATATGCGTCAATAGCGTTATTGATGGCCGATTGCGCATTGTTTAACTCATTGCGGATGCTTGGCGCCCTCGCGAAGTCAGCCAATTGAGATAGGTCCACCGGGAGATGATCGGTGATGCAAGTTTCTGTTGCCGTAAAAACAGACTGCGCTAAGTGCAACGGCCAATTGCGTTCATCACCTGCGGCAATCCAGCGGCCCATACCTTGTGTTAAATGGCATCGCCTGGATTGTTGTCCAATGATTTCCCAGCTCCATCCGGTGATTTCATCGATGCCATCAGCGGGAACGGTTACGGTGGCAGGCGGTGGAGGGAGCTCGTCATCATAAGCGGAACCGCCTCCACTCCAAGCGGGTAGATAGAGCTTGGCAACTGTCCAAGGCTCCAGTGTTACTCCGTTGTGCTCACATTGATACGCGGGGTCGGCGGCAACACCCATCACTTCATGAGCCATTTGCGTCATCGCACGATGATGACCGTGCTGGCCAGGAACATCTAAGAACGTCGGGCACAAAATATCGGGCCTTTCACGGCGGATTATGGTGACAAAGCGGCGGAGGGTACGCTCGTGTTGCCATCGATCTAGAGTTTCTATGCCGCTTTTGGAAAACCCGAAATCGGTGATCGTATCGGCTGCGTGAGTTGACAGCCAATATAACCGAAGGTCGAGTGTAAAGGCTGCGCGCTCCATCTCTGCAGTACGGAGAGTGCCCAATGAACTGCCGGACTCTGTGCCTATATTGTTTTGCCCACCTTCGCCCCGGTTGGCACAGGCATAAGAGATATCAAGACCGTCTCTGAATCCAAGAGCTGCCAGCATGGCGGATGTTTCATCGTCAGGATGTGCACCGGAATTCATAAATGAGACGGTGGAGTGCAACCGCCGTAGCGCGAAGTGCAGATCGACTGCACGCGCGTGATTTCGGTGATGGTCAATTCTATTTAAATCAAGTGAAACCATAGCTATTGGCCTGGACGTATTGCACGGCGTTTACACTATTCATAAACTGAATACTTCGTCTGGGAGTCACTTTATCGTGCGTTGACGAGTTTTGCCATGAAAGCGTGTATTTATCAGCGTATTCCGACATTGGCCCACTTCGAATCCGCGTTTATTTGAATAAACTTGATAATTCTGTGGAGTTCGGTTAATACTGGGTAAATGGACTAGTACACAGTGGTTTTTGATCGCAATCTACGAGGGAGTAAACATGTTCAAACGTACGAAAGAATTGTTAGTTTTTACAACCGTCGGGGCTTTGTTTGCCATTTCAAGCACGACCGCCCGTGCAGAAGTTGAGATCGAGTATTGGCAGTACTTTTTCGAAGCTCGCGTAACGGCAATGGATAAGCTTATTGAGAATTTCCAAGCTGCCAACCCCGGTATAACCGTTAAGACCAATCACTTTCCCTATGCCGACTACCGAACCAAAGTCGCCGCTGCGATTCCCGCAGGCGAGGGGCCTGATGTTGTTCAGCTTTTCTATGGTTGGTTGAATGACTATGTTGATGCGAATTTAATTCAGCCACTGCCTGCCAGCGCAGTGTCACCAGAAATGATTGACAAGGATTTTTTTCCTATGGTGCAAGCCATGAAGCGAGACGGTGAATATATGGCGTTGCCCACGGCCGTACGATCACTGGCTTTGTTTTATAACGAGCGCTTATTCGATGAAGCTGGGATCGAATCACCTCCAACCACACTTGATGAATTAGTCGAAACAGCGAAAAAACTCACCAAAAAAGATGGTGCGGGAAATTTGACTCAAGTAGGCATCACTACCGGGATGACGGCGCAGGATCACCATTGGTGGCGTGAAGTATTAGTGCGCCAGTTTGGTGGCCAACCTTACAGTGATGATCATGCCACTGTGGCCTATAGTGATGAAGCAGGCCAAAAGGCGTTGCAATGGTATGTGGACTTGGCCGATAAACACGGTGTGACCGAGTCCGGTTTTATGGATCAACCTCAAGCGGCGTTCAAGGCAGGTCGCGCCGGGATGCATATCGACGGATCTTTCAGAATCGGTGCATTGGATAAGACTAGAGGGCTTAAGTGGGGCGTAACTGAGCTGCCAGCGGGGCCTGATGGCACAAAGTCTAACTACTCATCTTACTGGGTTAATGCCATTACGACGAAAGCCGAAGGAGAGAAGTACGATGCCTCCATTAAGTTTATGGAATACATCACTTCCGATGAGGCAATGCAAATTTGGCTCGATACGGTGGGAGAACTGCCAGCTAAGCCATCTGCAGCATTAACGGATGAGAACAGCAATCATCCTGTCTATGGCCCCTTTGTACGTGGTTTGAGCTATGCCCAATCAACCAAATTTGTTAGTGAAAGCGATCAACGCCAGCTAATGGTGGATATGGTTGAGCGCATTAAATTAGAAGGGCAGTCGGTGGCCGATTCGATTGCTATCGCTGCGGAAGCTGAGCAAAAAATACTGGATGATTTTAATAGCCAGTAGATCCATGTTGGGTAGCGCGCTATCAGTTCATCGTTTTGACCTAGTCAATTAAAATGAACTGGTACGCGCGCCTACCTGTCTCGCAGAAACGTACCGTCTGGGCCTGGGGTTTTTTGGCCGTACCAATTGTGTTTTATGTGGTTGTGCGGTTCTACCCCACTGCCAATGCCATCATGTTGTCCTTTCAGGAGTGGAATCTACTAGGTAGTCGCAACTGGGCTGGCCTACAGAATTATCAGCAATTAATTCACGATGAGGTGTTTTGGAAAGTCTTTAAAAATACCTTTGTCTATTTGCTTATCGGCACACCGGTGAGTCTCATACTGTCGTTTTTTATTGCCTATCATCTGGATCGCGTCAGATTTTTACATGGGACGATTCGCGCGCTGTATTTTCTGCCGTTTATGACGAGTGCAGTTGCGATGGCCTGGGTGTGGCGGTGGTTCTATCAACCGGTACCCATTGGCTTGTTCAATAATTTCTTGTCGACCATGGGCATCTCTCAAATTAATTTTCTGAATTCGACAACCAATGCACTACCGAGCGTGTTGGCGCCAGCGATATGGGCGGGCCTGGGTTTTCAAGTGATTATCTTTATGGCGGGATTGAGAGCTATCCCGAAAACCTATTATGAAGCGGCTTACATAGATGGGGTGTCGAGTTGGACTATTTTACGTGAAATCACCCTGCCACTTTTAAAACCCACCATTGTTTTCCTGGTGGTGTTTTCATCGATTGGTTTTTTACGAATATTTGATCATGTGTTCAATATGACCACGAACAACCCAGGAGGCCCACTTAATTCAACTAAACCCTTGGTATTGATGATCTATGATACGGCGTTTAACAGTTTTAATATGGGCTATGCTGCGGCCCAAACAGTGGTGTTGTTTGTTATCTTGCTCATCGTAAGTCTGTTGCAGTTGCGATTGCTCAGGGCATAAGCGTATGAGCACTTCGGCCAATGATCTGAATATCAGGGCGACCTCGAAATCGCTCTTTTCGGGCAGTGCGCTAAGATCACAGCGAACATTTGGGCAGCTGGTGCGCTGGATTATTTTGTTTCTAGGTGGTGTGTTGATGGTCATGCCACTGGTCTACATGATGTCCACCTCGTTTAAATTTCCCTTCGAAGTATACAATCTGAATCTGATACCTGAAGAACCCACCCTGGAAAACTACACCTACGTCCTTGGCGATGGACGCTTTATGGATTGGTTCTTTAATTCATTGTTGATAGCGACATTAACCACCATTTCAAATGTGCTGTTCGATAGTCTGGTGGGTTACACGCTGTGCAAGTTTACGTTCCGTGGGCAGTATCTGGTGTTCATAGCGATTTTGTCTACGTTGATGATCCCTACCGAGATGCTGGTGATTCCTTGGTACCTGATGTCTCAGCAGTTCGGTTGGCTCGATACCACCTGGGGGATCATGTTCCCTGGGT
>JAHQVR010000281.1 GCA_019634245.1 Gammaproteobacteria bacterium | reverse complement strand
AGTTACGTTGAAGTTACGTTGAAGTTACGTTGAAGTTACGTTGAAGTTACGTTGAAGTTACGTTGAAGTTACGTTGAAGTTACGTTGAAGTTACGTTGGCGCAGCTGAAACAATCCGAGCAGTAAAACCAAGGTGTACATCGTCCCACCTCCGGCACTACCGCCGCTGGAACTGTTTTCGGCAGTGGCGTCGTCTAAAGGTGGTACCGACACGGTAGCGATATTATTAGAGGTATTGGAATCAGCCACAGTCGTCAATTCGATGCTGGATTGCACTACATCACTTTGGGTGTTGGAAAAATTGGCCACCACGCTGATTACACTAGAGCTGCCAGCATCGATACGACCATGAACACACACCAACGTACTGAATTCAATAGAGCACCCAGCACTTTGATCCTCCAATAGTGTGTTGGGCGGGAAGACGGTACGGCTGATTACATCCGTGGCTGATCGACTACTGTCGGGGTTTTGAATTTGCACAGACAGGATCTTGGTGTTCGGTCTGTTGGTTGATAACGCGTGTGCGTCCAAGCGAAGATCGATATCGTTAAACAAGCAAGAGGCCCTGCGAGCTGGCTCGATAGAGCTTAAGCTGCATTGCGAAAACACCGCTTGTGTTTGGTTGGAGATTTGTTGCGACATAATTAGGTTGCTGCCAGGAGTTTGCAGACCGAGGCAGGCTTGGTCTTCATCGTGCAACGCACCTAAGTTGTGGGCGATTTCATGTGCGGCGAGCAGGGTGTCAAAGGTGAACGGTGTGGATAAGCTCATATCGAATCCGTCCAGTCGGCATAGGGTGCCAATCCAACCCACACCAACAGCCTGCTCCGGGTTGGAATGACCAGTGAACACGTGGACTAAACCTAAGTCGGCGCGTAGCTCGGGGTCGTTTGATCGGGTATTCCGATAAGAGTTGATGATGAGATCAATGTCATTGGGGATCAATCTCAGCGGATCCGTGTCTGGATCTTGATACAGCTTGATTGTCTCAACGACTAACGATAATCCAAACGCGGATTGGTACATGCCGTCGACATTGTTGATAATGGTTAGCGCCCTGTTCAGGCCATTGCCGTTGTGATAGTCGTTGAACAGACTATCCACCACTACGCCGATTTTAATGGCTCTAGGTAGTCCATCGTCAACATCCATTCTCACATCATTACGCGAATGATTATTGAGATGCTGCGAAACGTTGGGGGCAAAGATGATGGGATCCAATGATCGTGCATTCGAGTCTGTTTGATTCCATTGTCGAAATTGTTCCGAGCTATTTTCCAGCACAACCTTATTGTTCTCAGTGCTTATGTCATACCATTCGCCGGCTGCGTACATCATGCCCGAAAAGGTTTGATCGATGAGCGTAAGCCTTACCCAGGAATCGCTTTGATTTAGAGCCGACCCAGAATAGAAGGTGATTGGTGGGTATGAAGATTCTGCCAATAGATTATTTAATCTCGTATTCGGCTTCAGATGAAGTTCGAATTCGCGTGCATTGTCCGGGTCAATAACGCGTAGCGATAGCGTGGTTTCTAGATACCCTATGAGCTGAGTAGGCGAGGCGGTTGTAGTTTGTTCCTTAGGTGGGTTTGCAGTGTGGTCAGGCTCAGAGGCGAATAGCGCTGTACTGCCAGCAAAGCTCAGGCTCAGTAGGCAAATCGCCAGGCAGATGTCGCGGTAGATAATCATGGAGGGGGCCGAGTATACCAATTAGTGGTTGGGTAAAAATCTGAACCTGTCCAAAACTAGAGATACCCAAAGGTTAGAACTTAAACACCTGGAATGTTGGCAGATGTTTCTTGATACTCACCTGGCTTTAACGACCACACCGAAAATGATCCGATGTGTGTTCTGATCAGGCGTAGGGTAGGAAAGCCGACAGCTGCTGTCATACGCCGAACCTGACGATTCCGACCCTCGTCAATATCCAAGATGATCCAACTGGTTGGAATGTTTTTACGAACACGAATCGGCGGATTGCGAGGCCAAAGTGTGTCTGGTTCCTGACTTCTCTCTACGTCCAGTGCCCGGGCAGTACCATCTTTAAGCTGAATGCCACTGCGCAATTGGGCGAGTGCGTTGTCCGTAATATCACCTTCAATTTGTACCAGATACCGCTTGCGCATCTTAAAGCTTGGGTGACTGATGCGATGCTGCAGCTTTCCGTTGTTAGTCAGCAATAATAGCCCTTCACTGTCTCGATCGAGTCGGCCTGCGGTGTAGTAGCCCGGTTTACGAATGTAGTTGGCTAGCGTGTCTCTACCTTGATCGTCAGTGAACTGACACAGAACCTGAAACGGTTTATTAAACAGTAGAACCTTATTCACAGGTAGGCAGATTGGGTCTTTGTCGCGAGTTGCTCTGCTCGTTCGTGCGAAAAGCCACAGTCAACTAAGTCTTTGCTGATGTCGTCGAGCTCTCTTTGTGAGAAACACAGTTCAGACAAAGAATCCGGTAGAGTGTCATCGATAATTAATCCGGTGAGTTCTCTGGCTAGTCGAACAGTTTGTTCATGTTCTTTTAGTAGCAAGCTTATTCGCGGCGCACCACGAAATTTCATGTCTGCAACTTTGTCGACATGAGAAAACAGCGTATCCAAGTTGCCCCATTTTACGAGCAATCGAGCCGCGGTTGTCATACCGACACCCGGTATTCCGGGAATGTTGTCGGTTTTATCACCGCACAGAGCAAGTAGATCAGCTATCTGATGAGTGCCGACGCCGAAACGCTTTTTTAGCATCGCTGGTGTACTGCGTTCATTTCGAGCGTAGTTCCAGTAGGTGTCTCCTGCTTTTATGAACTGGGCTAGGTCTTTGTCTCCGGTGATGATCGTCGACGGCTCACGGTTGTCATGGGCCAATGCGGCGAGTTGGCCTATGATGTCGTCAGCTTCCACACATTGGCTGCCCAGAGCAACTCCGCCAAGTGCCTCGACCACTTGTTTGCATCGGTCAAATTGTATTTTTAGTTCTGGTGGAGCGGGTGGTCGATTGGCTTTGTAGTCCGGGTAAATCGTGTGTCGGTGACCCAGTCTTAGGCTTTCATCGAATGCGCACACCAAGTGAGAGGGCTTTTCTTTGCAAATAATATCTACCAGTGTGTTCGTAAAACCTATTATGGCGTTGGCTTGTTCGTCGAAGGTGTTGACGATATCTGCCGGTAAGGTTTGCCAGGCTCGAAAAACGTAAATGCTCGAATCCACCAAATGAAGCATGGTTATAAAATACTTAGATTAGTGGCGTGGTGTAAGCTGATGCTTGGTTGCTTACTTCGAAATGATACCCAGCCGCGAACTTCAATTGTTTCGCCCGTTTTGGGTACAACCTCCAGCGACTGATAGATACTCTTGCGAATGTTAACCCTTAATCCTGATTGCAGTACTAGGGTGTACTTCTTTTTGGTGTTTGAGATATTAACTAATTTGGCCTGAACGATTCGAAATCCGCGGTGTTGTCGTTTGTTCAACGTGGTGTCAATAACAAACCAGGGATTTTCTTTACGCCAAACACCAGAGCCTGCAGTTCGACTATCTCTTTCTTGTTTGGCTAAGTGATCGGCGCAGCGAGTGTTTGGGTGTACCGGTGAGGCCGCCGCCAACCCTTGTTGTAATAAGTGTTCAGATAACAGCTGATCGCTCGATCCCATGAGGTGTGCCAATGAACGCTGATGATGATCAAAAGGATCAATGCCGGAGACTAGATACACCGACGATTGTTTTTCCAGCCAACGTTCCACAGCGTTTGCTGCTCGTCGAGCTAGGGCGCGTGACCATGGCTTTTGGGCGTTGAGTTCTGGCGTGTTAACGCCGATGATTCTGACCTTGCGCTGATCTTGTAATACGACAGTATCGCCATCGGTAATCGATGCGATTTTCACAGCTTCGCGAGTCGCGTTTTTTAAGCATGTGGCAAAGGCGGTGTCCACTGCGGTGCTCTGCAGCAAAATAGCCGTTACCAAGCAAAAAAAAGGGCGCTGTAGGAGCGCCCCTTTTGGGTTTCTAATTCGCACGGTATGCGTCCGTGCGGAGCCAACCGGTCGGCTACTTCTTGCCACCGTATCGGCGCTGGAATTTATCAACTTGGCCAGCCGTATCAAGGACTTTTTGCTTACCGGTGTAGAACGGATGGCAAGCAGAGCAAACTTCGACAGATAAATCCTTGCCAGCGGTTGAGCCCGTGGTGAATTGATTGCCACAGCTGCAGGTCACGTTGATCTGGGTGTAGTTAGGGTGGATTTCAGGTTTCATACCGCACCTTGAGGATTTCGACGGAGTGGGATAGTAGGTTCATCAGTGACCAATTGCAAGGGTCCGAGGGTCTAAAACCGCCAGTATTAACGGAATAACACTCGTTCGTGGGGGTCGGCGCTGACCAAACTGACCTAATTGGCTGTTGGTGGCTATCGTCAACTGCCCTTAATCCGCAAGGTTTTTAGTGCCCAGTCTCTGGGCTGCCGAGATAAATGCAGGTCCATCCCGCTATCTATGAGGCTCTCTCGCCCGCTCACCAACACCCGATTAACCCAGTTTAGCCTGGGCATCAGTGGCGGTCAGGCTGTCTTACCAACGGTATCACTGGATAGCTGCGTTCCAGGTCCGACCCTGTCTGGTCCGACCCCGATGGGTCCGACCCGGCTGGGTCGGACCCAGTGACCAAAAAGTGGCCTAGAAGGTCATTTAGAAATCGAAAGCCTGTGTCTGTGGGGTGGATGGATAGGCCCGATTGCGTGAGCAGACCAGCTTGCTGGGCGGATTCTATTTGGTTCTGCCAGCGATCCAAAGACAGCCCGGTGTGTTGTTCAAACAATGGGATTGGAAAACCCTCCTTGAGCCTTAACGCGTTCATCATGAATTCCAATGCGGTATCGGCTTCGGCTAGCGTCTGTTCAGTGCTGATTCGCTCTGTAGATTCGGCTAAGGCTAGGTACCGGGTGGGGTGTTTGTGTTTGGACCGCCGCACTATGGTTCCGGTATTGGCAAAGCTGATTTTGCCATGCGCTCCGGCGCCAATCCCTAGATAATCACCGAATTGCCAGTAGTTCAAATTATGGGTGCATCGGCGTTTTGGCTGTGCAAACGCCGATACCTCGTAGCGCTGATAACCCGCGACGTCTAGCAGTTCCATTCCAGTATTTTGATAGTGCTCTAACGAATCGGGTGATGGCAGATCAGGCGGGTATTTAGCAAAGAGTGTATTGGGCTCAAGCGTTAGTTCGTAGTAGGAAATATGCTCCGGCTGCATCGCAATTGCGGTAACTACATCTGCCCTTGCCTTGGAGGCACTTTGCCGTGGCAGACCAAACATTAAATCCAAGTTGATCCTGTCAAAGCCAGCGTTATGCGCGATATCGACTGCGCGGCTTGCTTCATCGCTGTTATGAACCCGCCCTAAGGCGTGTAAAGACTCGTCATTAAAACTTTGGATGCCAATCGACAGACGGTTAATACCTAACGCCCGAAACTCTGAAAATTTTTCTTGCTCAAAAGTGCCTGGGTTTGCCTCTAGTGTGACTTCAGTATCCGGAGATAGGCCGGTGAGCGCTCGTACTCCGCTGAGCAATTGATCCAACGCGTTGGCACTGAATAGGCTGGGGGTGCCACCGCCGATAAACACCGAGGCGATGGTCCGTCCCCACACATCGGGCATCTCTTGCTCTAAATCACGCAGCAAAGCTTGCACATAGTCGGTTTCAGGAAGCGCCGCTTTTTTCTCATGTGAATTGAAATCACAGTACGGACATTTCTTCAAGCACCAAGGCAGGTGAATGTAAATTGACAGTGGCGGTAGTTCTCGAAAATGGCGCATGGCAGCAATGGTACGGCAGAACACCTTCGACGGTTAGTAAGTGGTATTCAGAGCGGCCAGTTTTTCGATCATGTTAGCCACCGCCTTGCCGCGGTGGCTCAGACGGTTTTTAATCTGTTTGTCTAGCAGTGCTGCTGCTGTGTGGGTGTCGTGGTTACAAAACACGGGGTCATACCCAAAGCCACCGGTTCCTTCCGGTGCCATCAGGATATGACCTTCCCAGGTGCCTTCGCTAATAAGAGGCGCTGGATCTTTGGGATGCCGTAAAAAGACCACGACGCTGCGAAATCGCGCCGTGCGATCACATTCGGGTGTGTCTTTCAGTTTCTCTAGCAGATACTCATAATTTGCGACATCGCCACTACCACGGCCATTGGCTTGGGCGAATCGCGCACTGTATAAACCGGGTGCACCACCAAGAGCATCCACTTCCAAGCCTGAATCATCTGCCAGCGCCGGCAGGCCTGAGCGCTCGGTAGCTTCTCTGGCTTTTAAAAGTGCATTCTCAACGAAGGTGATCGCTGTTTCTTCCACAGGTTCGATACCAAATTCGCTCTGGGCTCGAACTGAGTAGCCTAATGGATCAAGTAGATCATTGAGTTCCTGAATTTTCCCTGCATTGCCACTGGCGAAAACAATTTCAGAACTTGCTTTATTCGACATGGACGTGCTTCCAGATCACAGTTAAACAGTGACTAGTTTGTCATAAAAAATTCTAGGGCATTAAAAATTAATTTACGCCCCATGTCTCCTTTACTACAGCCGTGACTTTTACAAGTGGCTCGCTTGTTAATCCCGTAAACGTATCTGTGATGAGTGATGAAGAGGAGTTGAAGAATGTCGTTGAAAATTTCTGTAATGAATATTTTGTAGTGATCTGTGGTTTGGATCAAAGCGTAAGTTTATTCATCATCGGTACAGAGCTTTTAAAGCGATCGATGAATTTAATTCTACACACACTAATTTCCTTGGATAAAGATATGAAAAAGTTTTTTATAGTGGCATCTGCATTGCTGTTGTCGGCGTCAGTGTTCGCAGGTGGTATGAAAAAAGATCTCGTTGATACCGCGGCTGGCGCTGGCAGTTTTAATACGTTAGTCGCGGCGGTCGAGGCTGCTGGTTTGGTCGAAACACTCAAAGGTGAAGGTCCCTTCACAGTATTCGCCCCCACTGATGAAGCGTTTGCTGCGTTGCCAGAGGGAACGGTTGAGAATCTACTGAAGCCAGAAAACAAAGACCAGTTGATTGCGATCTTGACGTATCACGTATTGCCTGGAAAGGTGATGGCCGGCGACATCGCTGGTAAAACCATGGATGCTGAAACGGTCAATGGTCAGAGCTTGGCGGTGAATGCCACTGAAGGTGTCATGATTAACGAAGCCACTGTGACTGCCGCAGATGTGTCTGCGTCCAACGGTGTTATTCACGTAATCGATAAGGTATTGCTACCACCACAGAGTTAATTAATAGAGTGTCTTGCACGAAAACTATGGGTCACTGTGATCAGTGATCCATAGTCCTGTGAGGAATTAAGCAATTAGTGCTTTCGCTTGTGCTGTATTAAGCACAGAACAGAATTCTCCATTTAAGCTAGCAAGATGAATGGTGTGCATAGATTCGGCCGAGTGGTGTTGACCATCGGGACCTGTCCGATCAAACGTAGCCGTTCCATCTTCGACGAGGTACACCCGAAAACCTAAATTCGATGCCATCCGAACCGAGCTGGATACGCAATGATCGGTGGTCAAGCCCACCACAACCAACGTCCCTATCTTGTTTTGATGCAAATGTTCTTCTAGCTTTGTTCCGATAAAGGCGCTATTGACAGTCTTGGTAAACAAAGGCTCACTATCCAGTGGTTGCACACTCGATTGGATAGCATTGCCAGGTAAGCCAGGGCGTAATACAGATTCCGGTTCCGTTGAATCATGCTTTACATGTAGCACTGGAGCGGCATGTTCTCGCCAAACCTGCAACAGACTGGCCATATGGACTTCGGCTTCAGGGTTGTTTCGGTTGCCCAAACCATCAGATTTTAAGCCCTCTTGGACGTCAATTAACAGAAGTGCGGGATGTTCCATGCGGCTCCTTTAAAAGTACCTGATCAATCGGTGGATCAACACCGCCCTAATGATTATTAAAAGTGTGCCCCCAAAACAATAAACGGATCTACCTTTTTTGTGGAAAGGAAGGTCGGCCGTTACTTCAAGGCATCACGTTGGATTTCAATGAGCTGTGCTATGCCATCGCGCGCCAACTTGACCATGCTATCGAGCTCGTTGTCGCGAAACGCATGCCCTTCGGCTGTACCCTGAATTTCGATAAAGCCTCCAGCATCGTTCATCACCACGTTCATGTCCGTTTCAGCAGTGGAGTCTTCAGCATAGTCGAGGTCGAGTACTGGTTGGCCGTCCACGATGCCCACGGAGACTGCTGCCACCATGCCATGGATCGGGTTTTTCTTAAGTACTTTCTTACTCATCAATTGGCTAACTGCATCATGCAGCGCGACAAAAGCGCCAGTAATCGATGCCGTGCGAGTGCCTCCGTCGGCTTGAATGACATCGCAATCCAGAGTGATGGTATTTTCGCCCAGCGCTTCTAAATCGATGGCTGCTCGCAATGAACGGCCGATAAGACGCTGGATTTCCTGGGTCCGACCCGATTGCTTGCCGCTGGCGGCCTCGCGCCGAACGCGGCTATGGGTTGCGCCTGGCAACATGCCGTATTCGGCTGTCACCCAGCCTTGGCCAGAACCTTTGAGCCAGGGCGGGGTGCGCTCTTCAACCGACGCGGTGCATATAACTTTCGTGTCACCACACGCAATTAACGTCGAACCGGCTGCATGCTTGGTATATTGTCTCGTTATTGAGATGGCGCGTAGTTCGTCGACGTTTCGACCGCTGGGTCGCATGGGCTGATTCCTGTCGTGTGCAAATTAGGAGCGACATCACATCGCAAAGGGGTGCGAAGTATACCGTGCTGCGAGCAGAATTCCAGTTTGCGCCCACAAACAAAAATACATAGGGAACTCTAATGAGAAGCATGACGGCCTACGGTCGGCACACACACGATAGCGAGTATGGAGAACTTACTTGGGAATTGCGTTCGGTCAATCATCGGTATCTGGAGGTGATGGTGCGAATGCCCGAAGAATTGCGTGTGCTGGAGCCGCAGGTTCGGGCCGTACTAGCTAAGCGACTGAGCCGTGGCAAAGTGGAAGCTAATTTTCGGCTGCGAGCCTCCGCTGAATCTCAGGCGACGATGATGATCAATAGCGACACGCTCAGTGCGTTATCGGCTGCTATCGATCAAGTAAATGCGACGTTATCGCGCGTTGGTGAAGCCGATCCCATCCGAGTCCTACAGTGGCCTGGTGTAGTGGCAACGGATGCCGACGATCAAGTGCCGTTGCAAGCCCTTGTTATGCGGGCTTTGGATACCGCGCTCGATGATTTTCTCGCAGCGCGAGAACGCGAAGGGGAAAAAACGGCTGAATTACTGCGCAGCCGTGGTGCCGACATTGGCAAGCTCGTAGACACGGTGCGCAAAGCCAGGCCAGCGGTGGTTGCCAGACAGAAAGACAAATTGATGAACAAACTCGCTGAGCTGAATCTTGAGCCGGACTCACAGCGGTTGGAGCAGGAGATTGTGTTTGCTGCGCAAAGGTTAGATATTGATGAAGAACTTGATCGCTTGGATGCCCACATAGGTGAATTAGAAAAAGCGTTGACACGCAAAGATGCCATAGGTCGACGGTTGGATTTTCTAATGCAGGAATTTAATCGAGAAGCCAACACGTTAGGCGCCAAGGCTGCCGATGCGGATACGACCGGTGCAAGCGTTGACATTAAAGTACTGATTGAGCAGATGCGTGAGCAGGTGCAAAACATTGAGTAAAAAGCGCAGCGCTCATTTGGGAGCGCGAACCATAGCGCCAGAAGATATACCCAATGTTCAGAAAACAAAAACGCAATCGGTGCTGTTCGCATTGCCTATATTGATGGTGTTAGCCGGACTGTTGTTTCACTTTAGCAAGCAACGCTCCGAGCTTCATGCACTGCCCATCATGGAAGAGGTTGTCATGGTGGAGGGTGTGTTTGAGCGTGTGATTAGTTATGGGAAAAAAGAAGAAAAGAAGTATTTTCTAGAAATGATTGTTGATGAGAAATCTAAAAATATCCATCTGCCAAAGACATCTGTTGAACAGGTACAGACTCTACAGTCAGGTCAGGTCATTGCCGTGATGGCCGCACCCAAAATTTCCGGATCCCAGTCTTTGTGGTTTGTATCTTTTACCGAAGAAGGTCGTTTAAACTGATTCAATGATCGGAATAACTGAAATCGTAGCTTATGCCATCGCGCTTGGGATTGCGGCGGCTATACCCGGGCCTGGGATGACCGCTTTAGTGGCTCGTAGTGTGGGCGGTGGCCCAGTCGCTGGCTTTGCCATGTTGGGAGGTTTGATCCTGGGGGATCTTATTTACCTAACGTTCGCGGTGTTTGGCCTGGCGATTATTGCTCAAAATTTCTCGTCCCTTTTTATTCTTATTCGCTGGTTTTCTATTGTGTACTTGCTCTATCTGGCTTGGCAGTTTTGGCAAGCGGATCGGCACGACCTGCATACACCGAATACATCCCGGCGTGATGTGCTTTCAGCGGCGGTGTCTGGTTTGGCCATTACGCTGGGAAATCCGAAAACCATTGCGTTTTATTTGGCGCTTCTACCGTTGGTGCTTAATCTCGAAGATGTCACTGCCAACACCTATATCAGTTTGCTGGTGCCGACGACTGTCATAGTGCTTCTTGTGGTGGGCGCTGTTTTTATTCTTGGTGCCTTGGCGGTTCGGCGGTTACTCTCCGGTGCTGCAGCGCAGCGTCGATTGCATCGAGGCGCCGCAGTGGCAATGGCTGGAGCAGCCGGTACGATGATTACTCGAGATTGGTAGCCGGGACAAGGTGACTGAGCGGCTATTTAGACTCGGTTTGTTTTTGTCGAACGAACGACATTGTCGCTACTAGACCCGGTTCGTTGTCACCCAGAGTAAGCGTAGCTCCATGAATGCGGGTCACTGCTTGTACCAGGCTGAGTCCTAAGCCATTGCCCGGAGAGTTGCGCTCGTTTTCAAGTCGCACAAATCTCTCAAGCACTCGCTCGCGTTCGTGTTCAGGGATGCCCGGTCCATTGTCTGCAACGATGATGGAGAAGGCGTCGTCGTTGCCATTCAGGCTTAATGAGACATCGCCTGACGTGGGTGTGTATTTAATGGCGTTGTCCAATAGATTGGTAACAGCCTGTCCGATTAAGTGTCGGTTGCAGAAGTAGGTCGGGTTGTGTTCAATTTGCATGCTGAATCCTAGTCCATCCTCCTCAGCAACCGCTTCATACAGCTCTGCAAGCTCTTCCATTAAGTCACCAATTTTTGCCTCGTTCCACTCAACAGAATCAATACCAGCTTCTAAGCGCGCAATGCTAAGCATGGCGTTAAAGGTTTGTATCAAACTGTCAGCATCACCGATGGCCTCTTCCATGACGGCACGATAGCTTTCGGGGTCACGTTCTTCAAGCAATGTGACTTCGAGTCGGTTACGCAGACGCGTTAACGGGCTACGTAGATCATGCGCTACATTGTTCGTGACTTGCTGCATACTTTTCATCAAATCCTCAATCCTGTTGAGCATCTGGTTTAGTTTGGTAGCAATTTCATCGAATTCATCATCTCGCTCTGTCACTCGTAGGCGCTGTGATAAATCGCCACTCATAATGGTCGACGCGGTCCGGCTCACAGAGTCGATTCTTCTAAGCACTGACGTGCCGATCCAGACTCCACCTATCAAAGAGAACAACAGTGTTAGCAGCGTTGCACCAACCACCAATACAAAGGTGTGATCAAGTAAAGCTTTCTCATCACTGATCTCATGTCCAATTGTGAGCTTTAGACCATCGGAGAGTTGTGTCTCTGCCACTCGCACAGGATTAAAAGCACGATCGCTACCGGGAGGTAGGTCCGCAACATCTCCCATGCTTTTGGTGGTGTGAGAGCGAATCGAATTTAACCGGATCGGCATATCCTCATCGGTCTGATCTGGTCCTGGAATGCTCTCTGCTTCGTTGTGAGTGATGTAGTAAAAGCGGCCGTAAGTGTCGATTTGGTTGCGCCTTTGAATGGCTTCGAGCAACTCCGGTACAGCACCCGACTTATACAGATTGATTAGGTAGTCAGTTTCGAGTCGTAAGCGTGTGTCCACTTGCGATTCAATCTGATCGCGCGTAGACCAATAGATAAAACCCAGCGTGGCTGCAGATAAGGCGCTGAACAACGTGGCGTAGATCAAGGCTAGTCGGAAGGCTGAAGTGCGGAACAAGCGCCGGCTGTCGACCGGGTCAGCCGCGTTTGTGGCGTTACCCACAGATGCAGATGCCTTGGCTTTTGCCTTGGTAATGAGTGCATCTGATGTGGCCACTGCTTTGTTCATAGTTCCACTGTACTTGTCGTTAACCGGTATTTCAAACCACAGCGCCTCAGCGTAGAGAACGGGCCAAACGGAGGCTTGCAAGTTTCAAACTGACCTAATCCGCTGTTGGTGGTTTTCGTTCCAACTCAATGAATACAGGGGCTTGGCTCCAATGAGTTCGGCTGCCGCGACCAAAGGGTCTATAGCCTGCATCCAGTCTGCTTCTCCGGTTGGTCTACCAACAGCCAATTAGCCCAGTTCTTAGGAAGATTAGCAGTTTGCTGACCAATCACCCAACCTGTCCAACAAGTTAAGTGAACTAGCAACGGTGGTAGGTTAAGGATACAACCTCAGGGAGCGAGTAGAAAGTTGGGGAGAAACGAACCTGGAGGCAGCGGGGGTAGTGTGCTGCCTCCAGGTTCTTATAAAAAGCCGAAATACTGTACTAGGACGCTTCTACGGCGTGAGTGATTTCCTGTAATTTGTACCCTGCACCGCGCACGGTGTGCAGTAACGGTGAGTCGAAATCCTTGTCTATTTTGCTGCGCAGCCGGCTAATCTGCACATCGATTACATTAGTTTGTGGATCAAAGTGATAGTCCCATACGTTCTCTAGCAACATGCTTCGAGTGACCACTTGCCCGGTGTGTTGCATTAAATACTCCAGTAAGCGGAACTCTCTGGGTTGGAGATTAATATTTCGACCCGAGCGAGTCACTTTGTGCTTGATTAAGTCCAGCGTTAAATCCCCAACATGCAACACCGTACCCTGTACGCCCGTTTGTGCGCGACGGGTGAGTGCTTGTAGGCGAGCAGTAAGTTCGCTCAGAGAATACGGTTTGGTGAGGTAGTCATCGCCCCCAGCTTTTAGTCCGGTGACACGATCGTCAACATCATCCAGTGCGCTCAATATCAGCACCGGCACCATATTTCCCATTCGGCGCAATTCTTCAATAACCGATAGCCCGTCGCGCTTGGGAAGCATACGGTCCATGATCAGCGCGTCATACGCATTCGACACGGCCATTTTTAACCCTTGTTCACCGTTGGCTGCATGTTCTGCTGTATGCCCACTTTCGGTGAGTCCTTTCAATAAATAACTTGCGGCTTCTGTATCGTCTTCGACTAGTAAAATTCGCATAGCGACCCCATTGTGTTCCTGGTCCGGTTCTGACATCAATTTCCGTCAGGTGTGACAGAGTTGTAATGAAACGTTAACCCTTATGACTTTGTCTTTGTAGGCCAGATGTATTTCATATTTTTAGGAGTTTAAACCATGTTCTTTAAAACCCTGTTTAATGGGGCTAAACAAACAACGGTAAACACCAGTCCGTCACAATCTTCCAAGCGATTAAGAATAGCGCGAAAGGGCGCGCTCTTGGTAGCGTTGCTACCGTTTATTGCTGTTACTTCATCATACGCAGATTCACTCCCGAATTTCAGCGCTCTGATTGAGCAAGAAGGTGACGCAGTCGTAAAAATATCTGTAGTGACTGAGTCAAGCCAGACAGCGCTTAACGGCATCCCAGGTGTCAATCCTGAGGATCTGCCAGAGCTTTTCCGCCGTTTTTACGAGCAACTTCCGCAAAACCCTGGAAATGCGCCCAGGCAAGGGGCTGGTTTTGGCAGCGGTTTCATAATTTCAGAAGATGGCTATGTCATAACAAACGCACATGTAGTTAATGATGCGGTAGACATTCGGGTAGGACTTGAAGATCAAAGAGAGTTTGAAGCAACGCTCATTGGCTCTGACAAAGCGAGTGATATCGCACTTTTGAAATTGGACGCCAAAAATTTGCCTACCGTACAAATTGGCGATTCGGATAGTTTGAAGGTTGGTGAGTGGGTGTTGGCTATAGGATCACCGTTTGGTTTTGAACACACAGCGACCCAAGGCATCGTGTCGGCGCTGTCACGCAGTCTGCCTAGCGATACTTATGTGCCGTTTATACAAACTGATGTGGCTGTAAATCCGGGTAATTCGGGTGGCCCTCTGTTCAATACTGACGGTAAAGTCATTGGTGTTAATTCGCAAATCTATTCTCGCTCAGGTGGCTATCAAGGTTTGTCATTTGCGATACCTATAAATGTGGCTATGTCTATCGCCGATCAGCTTAAGGAAAAAGGCTATGCAACCAGAGGTTGGTTAGGTGTGATGATTCAGAATGTAGACCAGGCGTTGGCCAAATCGTTTGGTTTAGATAAGCCTGGCGGCGCGCTGGTGTCAATGGTGACTGAAGGCAGTCCGGCTATGCGTGCACAGTTACAACCCGGCGATGTCATTCTTGAGTTCAATGGACAGGGCGTTGCGAACCAAAGCACACTGCCGCCGTTGGTCGGAGCGGTGCCGCCGGGTACGACGGTTGATCTTATTGTGATGCGAGATGGCAAACGTAAAACCATTGAAGTGACGATTGATGCGCTAGATGCTGATACGCAAGCTCGCGCAGCTATACCGGCAGAACCTGCTGAGGCAGACAAACTCGGTGCCGTTGTGAAAAACGTTCCAGAAGAGCGTTTAGCAGAACTCGGCATCGACAACGGTGTGGTGATCACCGAGCTTGATCCGTCAGGTGCAGCAGCAGAGGCTGGTTTGTTAAATGGTGATGTTATTGTGGCATTGAATCGCAAACCGATTGAATCCACAAAAGAGCTTGATTCACTACTGGAAGATCTGCCCACGGGCACACCGGTGCCTGTGCTGGTGCAGCGTCAGCAATCTCCGTTATTCCTGGCGCTTACCATCAACGAGCAAGGTTAGTCGTTGAAAATCCTGCTTCCTCATCATGGTGAGGGAGCAGGGTTAGTGTTGTGGCTGTAATCCTGTTTTGATGAGACCTGAATTACAAGGCTACATTCGAAGTACAAACTGGGTTAATTGAGTGTTGGAGAATGACTCAACTAACCCCTTAACTATTGGGTGTTGAGCCTGTTTGCGTCGGCAGCCGAGATTGTCGCCACGGAAACTGTGTCGCACCGAGCCTTTGGGCGATGATCACCAACAGCGGGTTAGGTCAGTTTGTTCGAAGTAGGCAAGTGGCATTTATTCCTTGTCATCACTCGCTTCACCCGCGACCATAACTTCTTCCAGCGATAGTCCGGTGAGCTTGTTAACCGTTCGCCATATGTAGTAGAAAATGGCAATCATCATAATCATGCTGGGGATGGCGATCACTGGGTAGCTGAGCAGGGTCATGCGTCCCAACTCCTCGTTGAAGGCTTCAGTGCCGCTGTCACTTTTTACAATTGCTTTGGCCAGCCCATAGTTCATCGCTGCCGAGAAGAAAAACGTTCCAGCGAGAAGTGTATTGGCTCGGTCTAATCGAGTATCGAAATCCTGCTTGTTTTGTCTGGCATCCAGTGCAGATTCGATTCTGTCAACTCGCATCAGCGCGGGGCTATAAATTAATTTACGTACCAGCGGAAATCCGAGTTTATTGGCCACAAGTACCCCGATGCCAATAGCCAGTGGAATGGCCGCTTCTTTAACGGCTAACCATTGAGCGTCAAGTTTCAGCAAACCTATGCCCCCAGTGAGCAATACACTGACTACACCTAGCAGTGCAATAAAATTGCGATTGCCAAACTTGAAAAACTCTATTAAACCCCATGTGATGGGGAACGACAATGCCAGAATTAAAGCACCTGTAGCTCCGAGCTTGTCATCACCGCTGAGTTTCATCAGAATGATTGAAGGGATAATCACACTGATGATTAGATCGACGAAAGGCCGGGGTTTATGTTCTTTCTCGGGCACGGGGATTATTTGGTTGTAAGGTGGCTGCATAGTATAGCCCCTACAAACTGACCTAATCCGCTGTGGGTGAATTTTGATGTAAACTTCGAACTATCAGTTAAATCAAAAGGTTTCAAAGGAATGAACCCTGATTGTCCCGGCTGCCGCGGATCCGGCGCCACGGTTATCCGTCATGGCTCGTATTATCGAGCTGATGATTCTCGAAAAATTCAGCGCTATTTGTGTAGAAAGTGCACTCGCTCGTTCTCTCGAGCAACCCTCAGTGACGCCTACCGCCAGCAAAAAAGACGCATCAATCACCCGATTAAACAGCTGCTCGCTAGCGGTATGTCGATCCGCCGCATCGCTATTGTGCACGGTATCTCAAAATGTACCGTGGCTGCGCGCATCCCGTTTTTGGCCAAGCAAGCTCGGGCAGAACATCGGCGCTGGTTGGAGTTACACAGCCCGTTTGACGCGGTGCAGTTCGATGACTTAGAAACCTTTGAGCACACTAAATGTAAGCCACTGACCGTGCCAGCAGTGGTGGATGAAAAAAGTCATCGCGTGCTCGGCTATGCGGTAGCACCGATACCCGCCAAAGGCCCTTTAGCCATTATATCTAGGAAAAAGTACGGCCCTAGAGCCGATGGAGGTCGAACCGCTCGGCAGGCGTTGTTTGAATCCCTGATCCCGCACATTCATCCAAGTGCGCACTTTCGAAGCGATCAGCACCAACAGTATCAGCAGTTGGTGAAGCGTTATTTTCCGAGCGCGATACACAAACAGTACCCGAGTCGAAGAGGCGCGGTTACGGGTCAAGGGGAATTGAAAAAGATCGGGTTCGATCCGCTGTTCGCCATCAATCACAGCTTTGCGATGTTTCGGGCGAATGTGAATCGGTTGATCAGAAAGACGTGGTGCACCACTAAACGAATGGATCGGTTAGAGGATCATCTGGCAATCTTTGTCTCGGTGTTCAACCAAGGGGTGATGAATTCATACTGGCGAGGGCCAAAGCACTTGGGCACTGGAAAAACGCGCTGAGTGGAACTATGAAAACAACACTCGATTAGGTCAGTTTGAATGAGGTAGGCTGTTACACCATGAGCCACTACCACCCACACCCCCACTGGCAACAAGCCCAAATAGTTCTTAGCAGTGACGATCTTCATGCTGATTTAGCTTTTTATGATGAAGAACTTGGCTTTGATCTTCAGACAATCTACCCAGCGGATGATCCGGCAGTCGCCGTTCTTTCTGGTTTTGGGCTGACCTTGCGTCTCGATAAAACTCTCAAATCCAACCCCGGTGTGTTGTGTTTACAAACTGCTTTGCCATTATCCTCAATAGCAGGTAAAGAGCTACCTTCTAGATCACCCAGCGGTACTCAGATCATCTATGAGCACATCAGTGACAAACCGAACAGACCAGCAACACAGCATGAATTTGGTGTTCGGCAATTCTTAAAAGATGAACCGTGGGTCATAGGTCGTGCCGGTATGCACTATCGCGATCTCATACCCAGTCGATTGGGCGGTAGCATTATCGCATCGCATATACGAATACCCACTGGTGGACCTGTACCAGACATGGTTCACTATCACACCGTAGGTTTTCAATTAATTTACTGTTACCGCGGTTGGGTTAGATTAGTTTATGAAGACCAAGGCGAACCGTTTGTACTAAAAGCGGGAGACTGCGTGACTCAACCGCCGAAGATTCGTCATCGAGTGCTTGAGGCTTCCGATGGGTTGGAAGTGATTGAAATTGGGGTGCCCGCTGAGCACATCACAACCATTGACCATGATATGGAACTACCCAATCAAGTGTTGAATCGAGCGCGTGAATTTGAAGGGCAAACTTTTTGTCATCATCAATTGACAAACGCTGTTTGGGATAGGTTTCGACTATCGGGATTTGAAGCTCGAGATTCTGGTATCCAGCAGGCTACCGGCAACGTGGCAGGTGTCAAAGTGGTGCGCACCAACTCAGACCATAGCCCATCTACTACATCACAACACAACGCAGATATATTATTTGGCTTTGTGCTGGAAGGCAGTATGACCCTTGGAGTAGACAAGATGCATGTATTGCAACAGGGTGCTGCGTTCACAGTGCCACCCGATACGCGATATACAATAAAAGATTGTTCCAGGGACTTGCAATGGTTAGAGGTAACATTGCCGGGTGATTTTGTCACACACGAGTAGTATCCGTGCGCTTGATTAAACGTTGTCATCAGCGTGGTGCGGTTGGTTGACTCTTCTGTATTGGAGT
>JAHQVR010000280.1 GCA_019634245.1 Gammaproteobacteria bacterium | reverse complement strand
GCTGCGGCAGCTACCAGTAAAGACTATAGTGCGCAAACTTTTAAAAAAGGCCCTGATTATATAGATCCTCTATGGCTCGCAATGGCTAGTGGGCAGCCTTGCTATAACCTCGATCCGCGCCAACAAAGCGAATTTGAACTGGCAGCCCTATATGAGCAGCGTTCCGAATCAGCTCAGATTTCATTGGTAGAGGGAACTATGGGGCTACACGATGGTATGGATATCAGTGGATCTGATAGTAATGCTGCAATTGCAAAGACGTTAGATTTACCCGTTCTACTCGTGGTTGATTGCCGAGGCATGCATCGTACCGTGGCAGCTCTGCTCAACGGCCTAATGTTGTTCGATCCAGATGTGGCGTTCGCTGGTGTCATATTGAATCGGGTAAAAACCGACAGACACGGTCGAAAAATATCCAACGCCATTAATACCTATACAGATTTACCGATTATTGGCGAGGTGCCCGAGTATTCTGAGGTGGCAATTGCAGAACAAAACCTAGGACTATTACCCGCACCCGATTCACCTGAAGCTAACAATACGATCCAATCGGCGAAAGCACTTATTTTGGACCATTGCGATCTCGATGCGTTGTTTGCCCATGTGCCCACCGTCGAACCAGAGCAAATTCACGACAGTGCCTGTAATGCGGGCTCTACCCAGTCATCAAATTTCAGAATCGCGATTGCGCAAGATGAAGCCTTTCATTTCTATTACCAGGATGATCTGGACTACTTGAAAGCCTGTGGCGTTGAGTTAATCGCTTTTTCACCAATGTCTGAGTGTCTTCCTGCAAATATCGACGGCTTAATAATTGGCGGTGGATTCCCGGAGCATCATGCGCAGTCTTTATCGGAAAACGAAGCACTCAAGTGCGAGATTCGTGAGGCCATAAGTGCAGGAATGCCAGTGCACGCAGAATGTGGTGGTCTGATGTTTTTGTGTCAAACACTGGTAACGGAGCAGGGAGTGCGATGGCCTCTTGCCGGTGTGATCAATGGCACCATTCGCATGCGCAAGAAGCCCGTAGGTCGCGGTTATATACAATTGGCAGAGCTTGATGCACCAGATCATCCGTTTTGGGCGCATGAGTTTCACCACTCCGAGGTTGTGTTCGACTCGCCTCCTGAATTCGTCTATCGTGTAAAACGAGGCCATGGTATTGACGGCCAGCATGACGGTGTTCGAGTGCACAATGCCATCGCCAGCTACGCACATTTTCGACAATCAGCTTCAACGCCCTGGATTGATAATTTTTTAGCTCGTGTGCGTGAACAAAAGATAGGCTTGTCCAACTATGTTTAAAGTGAGCAAAGCGGCTGGTAAAGAGCTCAAGCGCAGTATGACCGAGCAAGACATTCTTGATATGCCACTACGCATAGCGGCGAAAAGAATCGAAGATGGCTCTATCGTGTACCAAATGGGTTTTGATGACCCAGATCCCGGAGATACGATGGTGGCTAGCAGTGGCATAGACGTCATCATTGCAAAGGAGCATCTAGTGCTGCTCAACGGAACAGAATTAGACTATGTGTTAATGGATGATGGCGACCAACATTTCATTTTTCTCAACCCAAATGATGAACATTATGTGCCACCCAAGGAGGATGAGGAGGTGAGCGGTTCACGGGATGAAAAAAATTAGCCAAAACAGTCCCATTGATTACAGCGTCCGCAGAGGGGCGATCTCCACCTATGGTCGGGCGCTCAAATCGGCCAGATTTATCCGCTGGTGTGTGGCTGGGCTGACCCTTATCGGGCTTATCGCGCTCGGTTTGCTGTTGATTTCAAACGTTTCATTTGTCACACCTGTTTTACTGTTGGGATGGGTTGTCGCAGTGCTTGTGGTCGCCGTTGGTTTACCGGGCATTTGGTTTTTGGTTTATCGTCATTTTATCCAACCAGAGTTAGCGTTAAGAAAATGGCTCCAACAAGTGTGTGATGGAAACCTTGACGCGCGAATAATACTGCCGGAGTCACACCCTCATCACAAAGAACTTAATTTTCACACTAGAAACTTAGCGGCTTCACTTCTACAGCTCTCTACAGAGATGGAGGACGTGGTTGAATCGCAAACCCATTCTTTAGAACAACAAAAGAAAGTTAGAGGGTTGCTTTTCCGGATCGCTGCAGATGTTGCACGCGAATCTGATACTCGTGAACTAATCGACATTGTGTGTCAGCGATTAGCTGCGTGGTGGGAAACTGCTGTGGTATATGGGTGTCTGAAAGTGGATGGGCACTTTACCATCGTAACGGCACTGCAAAGCACTAAAGATGGCGTGAGCACCATTTCTGTGAATTCTACGGAAGAGCAGCTGCTTGAATTATCTCCTCAGACAATTTCTATCACCGACAATTCCAACCCCAGCCACCCAGCAAAAATTCAAGTCCCTTTTTTCACTGGAAATGTACTCGCCGGCTATGTACAGATACTGTGCGACCCGGCTAGTAGTATGGGTCAGAATGAAACTGAAAGAGTGCTGGAGACTGTCTCTGAGCAGTTGAGTCAGTTTATGACGAAACAACAGGCTGCCAAGCAGGCACAGGGCGCAAGAATAATAAGCGAACGCACCTCGCTCGCCGCAGCCATTCACGATTCGTTAGCCCAAACACTACTGGCCACTCGCAATCAAGTGGCGCTACTTAAAGAGAGCATGTCCGCAGCGGACAATAATGATTGGTACGCTGAGGTTGAGAAAATTGAACGAACCATAAACGTCGCTAATCGGGAAGTTCGCGAAATGATTCACGAATATCGAATGCCGATAAGTGAGCAAAGGCACATCGATGTTTTAGAGCAAGCCATTGAAGAGTTTCGTGAATCGAGCAATATGGATGTTTTTTTTCAATGTGGAAGTCCGTCAATTCGATTCGCTCCAGAAGAAATTTCGGTTGTAAAAAAAATCGTTGGCGAGTCCCTGATGAACGCTCAAAAGTATTCGAAAGCGGAGCTCATTCGTGTTTATCTAGATGAAGATCACAACGGCGTACGGTCAATCTTGGTCGAAGATGATGGCATTGGGTTTTCGCCGGATTTGTCGAGCGTTTGGCAAGCGAATGGCAGTGCCTATTTGGAAGAAGAGCACTTTGGCATGTCAATAATGCATGAACGAGCATTGAGTATTGGCGCGGTGTTGAATATTGAATCGGAACCAAGTGAAGGCACTCGTGTGTCCCTAAAGCTTCCGCCAATCATTGGTTCTTAGCTCCGGAGGTTATGTGGAAACGTTAAGCCTGGTATTGATTGACGATCACACGTTGTTCAGAACCGGAATAAATGAGTTACTGATCAGGCGCAATTTCAATGTCGTGGGCATGACCGGAAATCCGGCCGAAGCGCTAGCTCTGGTAAAGCAAACGACGCCCGACCTAGTGTTACTTGATTTAAGAATGCAAGAGTTGTCCGGGCTTGAAGTGTTGAAACAGATACGCGAGGAAATTCCGGATCAGCATGTGGTTATACTGACCACGAGCATAGAGGAAACTGATTTACTAGAAGCATTGAAACTTGGCGCAACAGGGTATCTGCTAAAAGATCTTGAGCCAGATACCTTTGTTAATTTGCTGCATCAGGCTCACGCTGGTGAGACGGTGGTAGCGCCAGATCTAACTGGCCTGCTAGCAAAAGCCGCTATTTCAAGTGACAAAGACAAAAAGCCACCCAGCCAAACCAATTCCTATCATTTAACCGCAAGAGAAATGGATATATTGCATTACATCGCGAAAGGCTGGAGTAACAAAGATATCGCTCGGCATCTTGGGATCGTTGATGGCACGGTAAAGCTGCATGTAAGGGCAGTTTTGAAAAAACTGAAAGTGAAGTCCCGAGTTCAGGCTGCGATTTTAGCTGTGTCTGAGGGGTTGGTTGCCGACTCAGATCGCTCTTGATGATGTATTAATGTCAAAGCGTCTATACCTAAAGTTATACAAGGAAAACTAAATGGGTTTTGGGCCACCATGAATCTGTTCAGGCAACCTAGATTGGCGTTAAACTGTCCGAACGATGGCGCTGCTGCGCTTTTTTATTAGTGGAGATTAATAAGACTCTCATGACTGAAATTGCTAAAGAACTTGACGCTAGTGGCTTAAATTGTCCGATGCCGATCCTACGGGCAAAAAAGGCCTTGAAAGAAATCGGATCGGGTGACGTGTTGCGCGTCGTTTCTACCGACCCTGGATCAGTGAAAGACTTTGAAGCTTTCTCCAAGCAAACCGGGAATGAATTGCTTGAGTCCACGGAAGAGGGATCATCGTTCGTATTTCTACTTAAAAAAGCTTAACGTCTATGGACAAATCAAAGTATCACGCCACATTGAAAGAAATGCATGAGGCCGGTGTGGATAAAGACTATCATCATGGGTGGGCCAGTGGTGCCCTGGAAAACACACCGCTCGAGGAACAGCGAGTCACAGAGGCCTATACTGCTGGCTACGAAGACGGCCAAAATGGCGTCCTTGACGGGTATAAGAGTTGGCTTATCGCCAAAGCTTAGCCAATTATATCGAAAGGTATATTTCTTTTGTGATATTCGCACTTTTATAGATGTTCAGCCAGGAGTGATAGATTCCATTGGCAAGCCAATCTAAGGCGCTGTGGAAACGGGTGATCGCAGTTGTTTTTGGTCACCATTTGTGGTTTTATCTAAAGTTGTGTTTCAAGTAATTCTTGTCTAAAGACAGTGGAAGGTTTGAAATCCATATCTACTTATTGTTCTAGCGGGGACAATTTCGGTCAACATCCGCGTTAGCAATAATCACACACCACCAGATAGGGGGAGTATTTGAGTGAGTAAACTAACTAGACGGCAGTTCAATACATACCTTGGAGCCGGCGCTACTGCGCTTGCTGTACCTTTTGGCGTTAAAGCGCAAGCCAAGCCGAAAGTGGTCGTTATCGGAGGCGGTGCTGCTGGAGCCACTGCGGCCCGATATATTGCTAAAGATGCGGGCGATGCCGTTGATGTCACGCTCATCAGTGCCCAAGACAGCTATACAACGTGCTTCTTCTCTAATCTATATTTAGGTGATTTTCGTTCTTTCGATTCCATTACGCACAGCTATGGCAAATTAAGCTCTGACTACGGTGTTAATGTCATGATCGGTTTTGCCAGTGGTGTCGATCGCACGGCGAAATCAGTGAAAATGGCTGATGGTTCGTCAGTCGCTTACGACAGACTGGTCGTTGCTCCTGGAATTGATCTCATCTATGACAGCGTTCCGGGATACTCTGAAGAAGCCGCTGAAATTGCTCCGCATGCGTGGCAAGCTGGTGCGCAAACTCAGTTGTTGAAATCGAAACTTGATGGTCTTAAGAATGGCGATAACATCGTCATGGTGCCACCACCTAATCCTTATCGCTGCCCACCAGGACCTTATGAACGCGTTTCGATGATGGCCCATATACTTAAATCCAGAGGAATGACCGATAGTAAAATCCTGGTTGTGGATCCAAAGCCTAAGTTTTCAAAACAAGGTTTGTTTCAGGAAGGATGGGAGAAGCATTACTCGGGCATGATCGAGTGGTTTAGCCCAGAAGTACATGGCGGAATCACTTCAGTAGATGCTAACGCAGGCACCGTCGAAACCGACCTTGATACCTTTGAAGGTGCACTACTCAATGTCATACCTGCACAGCGTGCCGGTAACATTGCTTCAGAAGCAGGTCTCACTGATGATTCAGGATTCTGCCCAATTATGGCTGAATCTATGCGATCCACGGTCGATGAAAACGTGTTTGTTATTGGCGATGCGAGTATCGCAGGTGCTATGCCAAAATCTGGTTTCTCAGCGAACAGTCAAGCCAAGATTGCGGCAATGAATATACGTGCAGATCTCACAGGATCCAAAGCGTTTCCTGCCAAATACAGCAATACCTGTTGGAGCTTGATTGGCACCGACGATGGTGTAAAAGTGGGTGCGGCCTATGCGGCTATAGATGGCAAGATTGCCTCGACATCCAAATTTATCAGCGCCACAGGTGAAGATGCCGAGCTACGAAAAACCACCTATGAGGAATCTATCGGTTGGTACGATGGCATTACAACCGATATCTTCGGCTAAGATCCATCGCTTATATACCAACATAGATCGAACACGACCGGCATCAGTGTGACAACTGATGCCGGTTCTGTAGTGTTAGTCGTCTGTGGTACTCATCCATGATTACCTTTTCGACTGCTTAACCGGCCGAACTTATGCCGTATCATGTCTTCGAAATAAACGCTTTCAAGCAATTTGAACATCTTGCGTCCCATGACAATTACCGTAGCGCTAAAAACGCGGTAAAGGAATTGCGCAAATCAGCGGGGGCGTCTAGTGGCAATGAATATCGAATGATGTTCGCCGCCTCGCCCGAGCTTGCATTAAAGCTGTTGAATGAAAAACGGGAACCCCGTCCCATGGGGGAGCATGACTAACGGCATGCTTTTACGACACGCTCTTTGATAACTACTAAAGGTCTTACCGGGTTTACCTGCTTATGGAATGGGAAACATTACACATTGTCGTTACCGCAGGCTTTGTCCTCGCAATCGTGTTTGGTGCTATAGCAAACCGAACTAATTTTTGCACGATGGGGGCAATAAGCGATTGGGTGAACATGGGGTCCAAGGGGCGTTTAGGGGCCTGGGTGTTGGCCATGGGTGTGGCTGTAGCGGGTACCCAAATTCTAGAACTCTCGGGGAAAATTCCGCTGGAAGAGAGTATCTACCGAACACCGACTTTTGGACTACTCGGTTATATTTTAGGCGGACTCTTATTCGGCGTTGGCATGACTCTATCTGGTGGTTGTGGCCAAAGAACTTTGGTCAGGCTAGGTAGTGGGAACCTAAAAGCTCTAGTGGTTTTTTTGGTGCTGGCAATCACGGCATACATGACCTTACGAGGCTTGTTCGGTCAGTTCCGTCTGGATCACATCGACAGTCGAGCGATAGACTTAACGAATCAAGGTATTGAGGATCAAGGGCTTTCAAATTTATTCGCTAATTGGTTTGGCTGGGAGTTGAGTTCTGGTCTGCGCTGGGGGGTGGCCGCTTTGATTAGCGCGGTACTAATTCTTATAGCATTGAGCTTTAAAGCGCTCAGGCAGAGTGGAGAAAACCTGTTTGCCGGAATTAGTATTGGATTAATCATTGCGGGAGGTTGGGCCATTACCGGTATTTTGGGCCTAGACGATTTCGATCCCATGCCGTTAGAATCGATGAGTTTTGTAGCTCCTAGTGGAAATTCATTAACTTATCTAATGACTTATACCGGTGCAACGATTAATTTTGGAATTGCCATTGTGTTCGGCGTTATCGTAGGGTCCTTTTTATATTCTGTCTTGTCCCGGTCGTTTAGAATTGAAACTTTCACCGACAAGCAAGATATGATCAATCATTTGTTAGGTGGTCTCCTTATGGGTTTTGGAGGTGTGTTGTCACTAGGTTGTACCGTGGGTCAGGGTGTGACAGGAGTTTCCACATTAGCGCTTGGTTCTTTCGTGGCCGTCGGATCCATTATGATAGGTAGCGCTGTCACATTGCGTTATCAGTATCTACGAATGGACGATTTTGGAGTGATAAAAGCGCTGTTTGTTGGTATAGCCGATATCATTTTGCCCTGGCGAAAGCTTGCCTAACAAGTGATGAGTAATTCCCAACCCATCCATCTATTCAAACAGCTGCCAAAGTGGCCTAATCGGGCAGAACCCAACGCAGCCGAAGTTTCTGAACGGTTAGAGCCATCGGCCTGTGTTGAAGCGGAAGCGTTTGCGCTTCAAGTTCTGGACACCAGCATGCAACCTGAATTTCGTAAAGGATGCATAATCCTGATTGATCCTAGTGGCCGAGCGACCGATGGCAGCTTTGTATTGGCAAGATTCGACAATGGTTCAGAAGCTGTAGAGGATCTTCTATTTCGACAACTGCGTAGTGATGCTGACGGTGGTTGGGTGCTTAAGACCTTGAATCCGGAACTACCATCTGATGACAGGCGATGTACCTTGCAAGAGATTATTGGAGTGGTGGTGCAAAGAGCTGGTGTACGGCGAAGCTATCACAAGCGTTACGATTTAGATTAATTTATTAGACCTCTGCCCACAGACGAACCAGATTTGTGTAGGCAACATCAACCGAGTGAGTTACCTTCGCTTCGGGCAATTGCAGGTTTAATGCATCCCGAGCATCTCCCAGCTCAGCGAGAATATCCCTTTTTTGAGTGTCTCTGATTAAGCTCTGAACCCATAGGACGCAAACTGTTCTAACGCCTCGAGTTACTGCGGCTATCTCGTGCAAACTCGACGCTGGATACAGCACAGCCGAGCCTTGATCAAGCTTTATGGTGTTTATACCAAAGTCAGAGTGAATAGTGAGTTCTCCACCATCGTAGTCAGATTTATCACTTAAAAACACGGTGCATGCTATATCACTTCTATAGCGCGCTCCAGGTGTGCCCATCACTGGATCGTCAATATGTTTACCGTATGCTTGACCTGAGGTATACCGAGCTACAAAGGCGGCGGACACCTTTAAGGGGAGGGCGGTGCGCTGAAACACTGAATTGCTGTAAAGCGTACTCACAACGAGTGAGTTGATTTTTTTCCACTGTTCGCTCTGCTGATCCATCTCCCTATTCGATTTATGGTGGACGGCATTACGGCCAGCTGTATGAGCACCGGAAATCCACTCGGCTTGTTCCATCCAGTCGGAAAT
>JAHQVR010000279.1 GCA_019634245.1 Gammaproteobacteria bacterium | reverse complement strand
GAAATAAATTTTCCGCTCAGAGCCGCCTGTAATGGGGCTTTTGGGTTTTCTTACACAGAAGTATATTAGAGGCAACGTGTGTGCAAGCTTGAAGTCCGATAGTAGTTCTCAACGAAGGCGAGGTGCTCTTCGGGAAACTAACTGAACTTAAACTATAGGAACTAATACACATGAAAACTTTAACTAAATCTATCGCCGCTGCTGTTGTACTCGTTGGAATGGCTGGAAGCGCATCTGCAATGACGTTGCAACAGGACATATTCTCAGGTGTTCAATCAGCGGTAGGCTCAAGCGCCAACGTATCGGTATCGGTTAACGGCGATGTTGCCACTTTGAGCGGTTACGTAGAAGATCTGGGTGCACAAAATGCAGCGATCCGTGCAGCGAAAGACGCTGGTGCGGAGCGAGTCATTGATCTGATCACTCACACTAACTAAGCCGTAGACATTCCTCCTGGCCCTGGAACGGGCACTTTGGCAGCCCTCAAGCTCGATGCGTTGGTGTCGAGCTTGGGGTCCGAAGCCACTGATTACCTACATACACAAACCCACCTCATTGTCATATCCTTGTGCCCGTAAGGGACCCCATTAAGCTAGAACACGTCAAATCAGATTAGTATCAGCTGAAATTTCTGCCATTTTGTCAAAGAGGATTCGCGATGAAAACCCAATACTTGACTCCTATTCTGAACGTCTCTGACATCAATGAATCATTCCAATGGTTTGAAAAGTTAGGCTGGACCGCGAGTTTCAAGTGGGGAGATCCGCTATCCTTTGGTGGTGTAATTAACGGTGAGGTTGAGATTTTCCTTTGTCTTAACGCCCAGGGTGGAAGGGGTAAGGGTAGTAATGTGACGACCTTTGGTGCGGATGGAAACGAAGAAAAAGACAAAGGCGTCTGGATGTCGCTGTGGGTTGATTCCGTCGATGACGTTTATGCGCTGTGTCAACAGCAGGATATCGAAGTGACCTTTATACCCACCGACATGCCATGGAACGTACGAGAGATGCATATGAGGCATCCAGACGGTCATGTATTTCGGGTAGGTCATGCCATCAATCAAAGCTAAAAAATCGAAATTACGAAAAAATTTGTATGGCTCAGAGGCGCTTGGAATAGGGTTTCTGAGTTTTCTTACCCAGAAATAAATTAGAGGCAACGTGTGTGCAAGCTTGGAGTCCGATGGTAGTTCTCGATGATGGCGAGGTGCTCTTCGGGAAACTAACTGAAATTACACTAAAAGGAGATTCCACAGTTCAAATTCATGCCTGATTTTCGTCGGCCAAACCTGAGCTATGCACCACGCCACGTCCGTATTGATTTCTAACATCTTTCCAGCGCCGACGACTGATCGGTACTCTCAATTCGTTTGATAATATACACGCCGCATCGGTTGCACTGCCTACTATGCGACGTACGTGAGCGTGTGCCACCCAATGCGAACGGTGTACTTGCATACCCACATCGCCTAGTTCGGCGACGACATCGCGCAGATTGCCAAGAATGGTTGTACGCCCGGAGACTGTCCAAACATTTAAGTAGTGCAGATCGCTGGATACGGCGATTAAATCCGTACCCACAATGCCTGGAAGGTTCAATAAAAAACGCTGTTTAGCTTGTACCTCTTTCCGTTCGATTAAGTCGACAGATGCAGGTGTAGTGGTGGACACAAGATGGAGCGATGCTTTTGAATTCAATCCGCCGGCGTCAGTCTGATCAGTAGTATCGGATGAGTGATCATTTTTGGGGTTGTGGCCCACAGAGTCATCCAGTGGCAGTGGCGTGTTAGGCGACGGTAGCAGCACTGGTAGATTGATCAGAAGCCATGCGCTGAGAAACCAGGGTGTGAGCTCCAGAGATTCTCTAGCCATTTGGACCAAGGGACCATCCGAGGACGGGTCTGGATCAAGATCCACAATATAAGGTGCAAACAACGCATCCAAAGCAAGGTAGCCCGGCGTTGCCAGTAACGCACCGGCGCACCCAGTGATCACTACTGAGGCCAACGTGCCGCTCGGTAGTCGTTTGCCGCTGGCAAGCCAACGACCAGCGACCCAAAGTGCTCCCAATCCAAGACCGACATGGAGTGCCCAGAACAACACCCGGGCCCCCAGCCACAACCCATTGCTGGCTTCCGGTTTTACCAAAGTGAAAAGCGCCACCAGTAACGCTCCGACTACTCCCATTACCTGGCCCACAGGTATCAGATCGAGCACTGTGCCATTGGCGCGAAGGCCTCGTCTTCCAGAGCTGTCGATCATCAAAGCTGCCTCTTGGGGTCAACGGATGCCAGCATAATACTGTGCTGATGAGCCTGCCGGCAGTATGAATTGCACCAGTGGTCGAGTGGTTGCATCAACGGTCGTTCGTCTTCGCAGAGGTGGATATGACCGCTCGTGCACTGTTTCGTCCATTGATGACATCCGGGCTGGCGTAGAGATCAGAACAGCTGCCACAGTGCGTACCAAGCTCAAGCTTATCCACTCGCTCAATATTCGGAGAATCGTTTTATGAAAGCATTTATCGCAGCGGCCACTGTTGCCAGTTTCGCATTCCAAGGTATTCCAACGGCTCAGGCGGCCGGAGATGGTTGGTCAATCGTCCCATATGCAGGCTTTAGTCAGCTGGGAGATCAAAATCCAACTATCTCCGGAGCTGGGGATATCGTGGATGGTGAGCTGGATGTTTCGGTCGAATCGGGCTTCACGGCCGGTCTCGGCGTGCGCTATGGGTATAAGGACTCCCCTTGGACCTCAGAATTTGGATGGGAATACCGCTCGAACGACTCAGATGCAACCTCTGCTGATGGTACGGCGCTTCCCGGGGGGAACTACGCCAGCAATATTTTCTACCTTAACGGCCGGTATGCCCTTCGTGAAAGTGGGAGTCTGACGCCATGGATCGGGGGTGGAATTACTTGGATACAGGAAGTGGACTTGGATAGTGAGGATTCTGAGGGTGAGCGTTCTTTCTCTGCCTCCGGATCGGTGGGGTTTCAAGCCATGGTGGGGGTCGATTATGAGCTCTCAGATCGCTTTTATTTTACGAGCGAACTTCGCTATTCGAATCTGACTGATTTAACTCTTGATCAGGAGGGTGGAAATGGTCAAGTGAACGGCATCGATTATCAGCCTTTAACACTCGGAATAGGCGTTGGAATCCGCCTGTAGCACCCCGCACTACGACGTCCGCATTACCAGTGACTTGAGGCAAAAAGTATGGGCATAATTGCGCAGGCAGAATATTGCTGCCTGCGTACTTTCATGTAGATCTCCATACCGGAGCATAATCAAAGTGATTAGTTGGTATTACAAAGCTTCGTATTCGAAGTACCAGAAATTTTCCAATTCTAAAAAAGTTGGTTTGGTCCCAAAGGGCGCCAATTCATTCGTCAGCTCGTATTCAGTTGGGAAATTTTTTAATACTCGATAACTATTTCCAGAGTCAGTCTGTCGATCTTGATAGGTATTTCCCTGGTCATCGGTGTGAGATAGCGGTAGGCGATCACATTGCGCATTCGAATTATCAATCAAAATCACTTTTGAACCAGTGTCTAGCCGACTATGCAATGAATTGAACCATTCGGAGCGTCTTTCAATGGGGATATGAGAGAACCAAAGACCCGCAAATGCTGCGTTGAATGTTTGGGTGATGTTATGCAACTCATAGGCGTCAATAATTTCTGTCTGTACAGGACATTTTAATTGTCGTCGACGGAGTTGATCGAGTGCTGTAGAGGTCGCATCGGTTGCCACTACGGAGTGGGCCCTTCCGCTGATGAACTGCGTCCAGTATCCGGTTCCTGCAGCCACTTCCAATACGCGTTTGTTCGAAAATTTTTCTGTTACGATGCTTTCAAGTATTCGAAGGTCGGTTTGGCGTTCAGCATACCGATACACACGATCGTAAACCGGAGCACGCTCATTGTAGTAGTCCTTCATTTCAGAGTTAAAATTGTCGTTTGACATCAGATACTCCTTTGATTCTGCTAACAAAGGTATGCATAAATATTCATTACCCATCTGGTTGCGGAAGTCTACCGGGCTGATTTATTGGATGTGGCATGTTCTATCTACTTTTAGCGGCTTAGTTCCAAAGGCAAAATCAGTTCTAACGTTGTGCATTTGGGGATTTGGTGTTGTCCGACATGGGCCATAGATCCTTATGGGCCGGTAGTTCAGTTTCTTTTCCCGTAATCCGAGAGATCTTCAATGCATACACCGTCGTTTCATCTAAACGCGGGAAAAAATTCTTTGGTCGTGAGGAATCGGGTGCGCTGTACTTGTTCATTAATGATTCAAAAAATGATTCTTTCTCTGTCGTGTCCTCGATAATTTCAATTTCCCCAAACACGACCACACTTTTATAGGCAATAGAGGTATCACACTCGTAACGACCATACGAAAATACGTCGCCTGCTTCTGAAATGCAAAAGCACACGCTTGAATTGTCTTGTACGTTATTTAACAGGTGGCCTGATGAGCGGGAGTTGTGTAGCCAGATACGTTCCTTTCTCCAGACAAACAATAGTGGACATACATAAGGCCAACCATTTGAGTCTACGCTGGCTATATGGCCACAGTACCCTGAGCTCAATAGGTCGTTGATCGCCGTATCAGACATTCTTTTATCGGCACGACGAAGTTTGGGCAGTGTACCCATAGTTATACCTCGTTCAATTAAAATCCATTATTGGTCATAACATTTCATTGGAATGATCATGTAAATACGCTAAACGCTTCGTTCAATCGCTCATGTGCATCGTTTTCTACGATACAGTTGTGCCCAAGCACAATGCGTTTTATTAGCCAATTCAGTATTTTTTGAGCGCTTGCAGCAGCATCGTGTTTATTCGATATTAACCAGCGTACTATACCGGGCACCGCCATTTGTCGATCAACTCCGTTCAGCCGAGCGTACATTCGGGCAGATACACTCAGTTTTCCGTCCCAGAATTGGCATAAGTCAGTAAGAATCAAAGTGCCGGAGGCGCAATGAAACCAAACTGACTCATTGCCTGCTGGTATACCACGAAAAACAATCTCACTGGCATCTTGCATTAGAGCCTTTATTGTTCGAGACACACAAGGTGCAGAACTTGAGTCAATCGATCGAATGAGCTATTTTCCGGCTGTACCCACGGTGGTTATTTTTCAAAGCTGGAGAAGCACGGAAAGCTGGAAACCCAAACTGGGCGTCTGTTGCAGTAGAAGCTGGATATTCTGATCAGCCTCATATGAGTAGAGCAACCCGAAAAGCCTCTGGATTTAATCCCACCGAGTTAGGGCGAAGGATTCAGCAATCGGAGTCGTTTTGGGTATACCGAATCTGGAGTTGATCTGTTGAATTTTTCAATATGTTGTGCGAAGAGCTTGGTATCGATGGTTCTGGTGATGCGCATGATGACCAATATCCAAGAGACACATCCTCTCACCGCAGTGAAAGGATGTGTCTCCGCTGAGCACCTAGCTCTCGACTTCAAAGCAGTCTTCCACTGCCGACTGGTTGCCGGGCGCGGATGCTACCGTTTCACCGTCGTCGTCAATGACTTCCCCGGTTTCCACCCGGACGATGATCTCGAACTTGACTTCGCCTTCCGGCGCAAGCGCGACAACCGTCATCATCGGCTCCAATCGATGGACATCCGACGATTCGAACAATGTACGGAAACCTTGCGCCGCGCATCGTTCGAACGCGATTGCACTCGAGTCGTTCTTGTGCGTCATCGCGTCAACAATCGTGACGCGTACGCCAACGATCGGGTGACCGTGATCGAGTCGGCCGCTCAATGCAGCGTTTTTGATGCCGCGTTCCACCGCCGGGAAGAACTCGGACGGTAACGCGCCACCTCTGGTTTCATCCACGACCTCGATCTCAACGCCGTCGATTTTGTCGATACGTAACTCCAGCTCGGCAAACATGCCGGGACCGCCCGACTGCCGCTTGAAGCGATGTCGGACCGGACCAATAGAAGCGTTGTTCATCGTTTCGCGGTAGGCGACCTGGGGTCGACCAAAAACCGCTTCCACTTTGAACTCGCGACTTAGTTTCGACGACAGCACGTCCAAATGGAGT
>JAHQVR010000278.1 GCA_019634245.1 Gammaproteobacteria bacterium | reverse complement strand
TTCAACATGAGCTAGCACATCTCTTGGTAGTGCTAGATGGTAGGGATCATAAAAATTGGAACCAGTGCCTATTAAAAATCGGCTCAGCGCCACCTTTCCAGAAAAGCCGGCAGAAGGTATCGGCTGTGGAACCAACAAGGGAAATCGTTTTACGCTCACTTCTTTTTGGGTATTCCAGGCCCAAGCAGGTGTTCCGTGGTAATCGGTACCTAAAGGGCAGGTAACTCGTATGAATTCGCTGGTTTCAAAAGCAGTATCAATCGCTTGCTTCACTTCTGCCATTCCATCGTGGCAGGCGGTTCCAAATTTAGAATTCAGTGAATCTTGATTGAGTGTGTAGCACATCGTTGTGGAGGGCACCGACTCTAAGGATGAGAACCGAATTTGGTCACCCACTCTTGAGAAAAAGACAATGTGGTCGAATCCACGCAACGAATCCAAAAGTATCGCTTTCTCTTCGTCATTGTTAACAAATTCGTGAGACTCCATTTCGTAAACAAACATACCCAGTGCGCGACCAGCGGCAGCGGCTTGCTCAGCAGCAAGGTGATCGTAGACGCCAAAGCTCTCAGGTTCGCTGACAATGAGCAGTCGTTCTCCAGCTTTTCCACCGACGCAGTCGCGAAGCAGCGCCATGGCTCCTGAAAAATCGGTGTGTTCTACCGAGGTGTTCATAACGCAAGTTGTCTCGACGAGGGCGTTGAAACGGCGTTTTTCGTAAGTGGTGTTTTGTGGCTACGAGTCATCGCTATAGTACCCAACCGTATCACCCTCTGTGGTTACTCCCAAGCCATTGAGTAGGCGATTCACGTAGTTGAAATACCCTACGATTTGGTTGGCTTCAAGTATTTCACCGTCGTCTAACCCCTCGCGTCTCAGAGCGTCAACATCGTCTTGTTCCATTTCTCCTGGAGTTAAAGTGAGTTTTTTTGCGTAGTTCAACAATGCGAGTTCTCTTCCACTAAAACAACTTTCTAGCTCACCGGTATTCAGAGCCTTCTCGATAGCATCGGCTTTAGGCTCATTTGCGATCAAATGGCGTGCATTGGCCCAGTGGTTAGCAAGAGAATATGGGCAATTATTTAATATCGACACAAAGGATGAAATGGTTTCTTGTAGCCAAGTGGGGAGCGAATTGCCATCGTCGTGTAATGCTGCACGATATAAGGCAATGTGCCCACGCATAGTATTTGGTCGGTGCGAATGCACTCGCATGACATTGTCTACAGTGCCGTGTGGAGTGCGCGCTAGTTTCAGTGCCTCCGCAAGTTCAGCATCGGCCTCAACATCGCTGATCATGCTTATCCAGGCACTCATCGTCGCGCTTCGGATTGTACAGACAGAAAGGTTAACTCCGAAGAAAGTACCTTGATGAATCCGTGGAGCAACTCAGCATCAACACTCAAACTGTCTCCTTCGTTGAGCGTAATTTCCTGCTTGCCATAGAGGTATATGCCAGAGCCTTCGAGTACGTGTATAAACAAAACTCCATGTCCAATATACCGCGGAGCTTCAGAGTCTTGCGGAGTTACCGTGACTTTATGCGCCTCGAAATTTAGATCTCGACGATGATGTACCGCGAGGTTTACAAAATGATGAACATGTTCCCCCATTAATCGGGTCGATACAACACCACCGCCTTTGGGTACATGTGTGAAATCCGTTCTCTCTGTTGCCACATCTCGAAACAAGCTAACGAGCGGAACGTCCAGCGCACCGCTTAGGGAAGTCATCGTTGAAATGGATGGGGATACCTGACCGTTCTCGATGCGGCTGATCATAGCTGCCGATACGCCCGACTGATCAGCTAGCTGCCTGGCTGAGAGCGCCTGAGTTTCGCGCAAATCTCTAAGGGCGGCACCAATGGCCCGGTCGTTACTTTCAGCTTCGTTTATTTCTTGGCGGCTAATCGAATCTATCGTATCCATCGTGTTTATTTCACTGATTGTTTACGGTAGGAAAAGGCTTTGGCAAAACGCCATTGCAAATAGTCGCCGCAGTTAATTGGCGGATCATCACTCGACAAACCCGGTATCGCATTGGCGTCAATGAGCGTCTCAGGGTTTGGATCGAACGCAAGTACCAATGACAAACGTTCCTTTCCCGATGTGTTGACTACTCGGTGTGGAGTGGATTTGTAGGCACCGCCAGTCCAGCGACATAACAAATCACCGACATTGACTATTAGCGATCCATCGATCGGTGGTGCATGAATCCAACGGCCATCAGAGTCTTGTATTTGTAGTCCGCCGGTATCGTCTTGGCACAGCACTGTGAGCACTCCGAAATCGGTATGCGGAGCAACGCCAAACTGGTGCTCTCCATAGCTCTCAGGCTGGGGCGGATAATAGACAAAGGATGCTCTACTCAAAGGCAATGAGCAGGTCTGTAGAAAAAAATGCTCATCAAGATTCAATCCTCGAGCGAATCCGCGCATCAGCAAAAAGGCCACATCGTGTGCAGCGTGAAAGTAAGCCATTGCCGCCGATTCCATACTCGGAAGGCTAACGGGCCACTGGTTAGCACCGCGTAGAGGGTGATCCTCAACTGTATAGCCTTGGCTATCCTGAAGTCCCCAAATAAAACTTTCTTTTAAGTCTGGGTTTGCGTTGTCATCCATTTTGGAGGCGCCGGGTTTTAACCAACCGCGATGCTTTGTAGAGACCAGCACATCGGTTTTTTCCTCATCAGATTGTCTGAAAAATTGGAAGGCGCAATTTCGGGCTTTGTCGATAGTTTGGGTGGGTATGCCATGGTTGCTGACATAGATAAATCCAAGATTCTGACTGGCTGAGTGCAGTGCTGCGGCAACTTTATCCGGATTTCGGTTATCTCTGAGCTCACTCAGATCGACAATCGGAATGCTCTCTTTGCGAGTGGGCTGAGCGGTAGCGTAGGCCATGTGAATCAAAGGTTAATCAATTAATTGCAGTATAAGCACATAATTAACTGTTGATCAATGTATTAATACCTTAAGCCTATTAATCTGTTCTAAATAGGGGAATTTTCGGTTCCTAGTGACTAACCAGGATGATTTTTTACCGGTTATTGGTGGCGAGAATCCTCAATGCGCAGCTGATCCTATTCTCGATTTTTGGAGCAATTTAGTGCGATTTAGGCACGGCGATATTGGTCCATTGCTGTAAAGTGGAAAGGAGATCATGAGCCACCCACCGACGATGATAGAAGCGTCAAACGTAGACAAGTTTTACGGAAAATTTCAGGCGCTGAAAAATATAAACTTTTCTGTTGCGCAAGGCGAACGTGTAGTCATTTGTGGGCCTTCAGGTTCCGGAAAGTCAACACTGATTCGTTGCTTCAATGGTTTGGAAAATCACGATGCCGGTAAGCTGGTGGTTGATGGTATTGAGTTGTACGAAGGCTCGCCCGAAATACGTAAACTTCGACAAGAAGTTGGCATGGTGTTTCAGCAGTTCAATCTGTTCCCTCATTTAACGGTTTTGGAAAATTTAACGATTGGGCCCATTCGAGTGCGTAAGAAATCCAAAGCGGATGCGGAGAAAAATGCCCGTACCTATCTGGAGCGTGTGCATATTCCCGAACAAGCTGATAAATACCCCAGTCAGTTATCCGGAGGGCAACAGCAGAGGGTCGCTATCGCAAGGTCTTTGTGTATGGAAACCCGGATTATGTTGTTTGACGAACCGACCTCGGCCTTGGACCCGGAGATGATTAATGAAGTTCTGGATGTCATGGTCGACTTAGCGGAAACCGGCGGCATGACTATGGTTTGCGTGACTCATGAAATGGGTTTTGCTCGCAAAGTCGCCGATAAGATGGTGTTCATGGATGAAGGAGAAATTATAGAAACAGCCGATCCAAGCAAATTCTTCACCGCCCCTGAAACCCAGCGCTGTAAGGAATTCCTTCAGCAGATTTTGGTGCACTGATCGGTGAACTCGCAGGCCGCTATCTACACCAAGCCTAAGGCTCCGGCGTTGAACAGATTTTTTTCTTCAGTGCCCGTGAGCGTTGTTATCTATTTGGTGGTGATCGGCCTTATTATCCGTTCTGCATATAACGGTGCGCAGGCTATGGGGTATAACTGGCAGTGGTATCGGGTGCCTCAGTATTTTTATACGTTGACTGACGATGGTTTTCAGTGGGGAGAGATCTCCACGGGCCTTGTTAAAACGCTGGAATTGTCCACATTGGCGTTTTTGTTCTCTCTGGTTCTGGGTATTGCGGTCGCGTTATTGCGATTGTCGAACCTAGTGGTCGGTAAAGGTTTGTCAGTGGTGTTTCTGGAGATTGTTCGGAATACGCCATTGCTCGTACTTCTCTATTTGTTTTACTACGTGTTGGGTCCGATATTCGATTTGGATCGCTATGTAGCTAGCCTGTTGTGTTTGGGGGTCTACCATGGTGCGATGGTCTCCGAGATTTTTCGTGCAGGAATAAATGCGGTGCCCGCCGGACAATGGGAGGGTGCTAAATCTATCGGCATGTCTACACCACAGATCTACCGCTACATCGTGCTGCCACAATCTGTCCGCTTTATGTTGCCTCCCTTAACCGGTGAAGCGGTTAATATGATCAAAAGTTCAGCGATTGTAAGTGTAATTGCGGTCGCAGAATTGACCACGATTGGTCGGAACATTATCTCCGATACGTATATGAGTTTTGAGATCTGGTTTACGATTGCTGCAGTGTATTTGGTTGTCACGCTATTGCTATCCATCGGGATCTCATATGTTGAAAAGCGGTACGCGGTGAATTAGCCATTAGTCCTAATACGAGAAATACCATCCACGGAGAAAGACATTGAATGTAAGAAAAAGAGTGAGTATCAGTGCGGCCATACTAATGTTGGCGTTGGGACTGACTGCCCCAGCAGCGGCTCAGCAGGCCAGTAAGTCGCTATCATCAGAGAGTGTGATTGAATCTATCAAGAAACGAGGGGCGATAAAAATAGGTTTGTCGATATTCAAGCCTTGGTCGATGAGAGATAAAAACGGTGAACTCATCGGTTTTGAATTGGATGTGGGTCGAAAACTCGCTGAAGATATGGGCGTTGAAGCCGAGTTTATACCCACTGCTTGGGATGGCATTATTCCAGCGTTGGTGAGTGGAAAATTCGACGCTATTATCAGTGGTATGACGACCACTCCACAGCGGAACTTAACCATTAACTTTACCGATCCCTATGCTTATTCTGGGCTAACGATTCTTGCTAATACCAAAATGACTGAAGGGTTAACCTCTATAGAAGACTACAACAGCGAGGACATAATATTTGCAGCCCGCCGAGGAGCAACCCCCGCGGCGCTGATTCCGCAAATGTTTCCAAAAGCTGAGCTACTTTTGTTCGATGAAGACGGAGCCTCTACTCAAGAGGTGCTAAATGGCAAGGCGCACGCCACCATGGCCTCAGAGCCAACACCATCGAGTGAAGCCAGACGTTATCCTGATGTTCTTAATGTGCCGTTCGACACAGCCTTCTCAGCCACAGGTGAAGCCTTTGGTATTCGTAAAGGTGATCCTGACGCGCTAAATTATTTTAATAACTGGATTAACATCCACAACAAGAATGGATGGCTCAAAGAACGTCACGACTATTGGTTCCGTGGTGTTGAATGGGAGAGCATGGTGCCGGAGCAATAGGCACGCATTCCATATACAGTATATGACTTGAAATGCTCGTTCGTCTCTAGGGTAGCTGCTCGAAGGTTAGCAGCTGCTCTAGAGATATCCATGCGACATTTATCACTCTGATCGTGCTTACTAGAACCAGAAAACTGCATTGGTTCGATGCTGTGCTGCTTGCGGTGGTGCTCGCATTTATAGGTTTTATTTGGTTTCGAATAGAGGGGACGCTTAACTATAAATGGCGATGGGAGATCATTCCTAACTACATCGTCCGCTGGCATCCAGAAAAGCAGGCATGGGTTGCGAATCTACTGCTCCAGGGTGTCATCACGACCATTCGCGTCAGCATCTACGCCAGTGTTCTTGCGCTAATTCTTGGTATCACTCTCGGCATTGCGAGATGTTCTAATAATCTGGCCATCCGGATGCTCGCAAGAACCTACTTGGAAGTATTAAGAAATATCCCGCCCGTGGTGGTGATTTTCATATTTTTCTTTTTTCTCTCAGAGCAATTAGTTAGCGCATTCAACATCGAAGGGTGGGCACGAGGAATTGCGCGTCAAGAAAATAGGGCTGTTTGGGAATTTTTCTTCGGAGATATGCGTCGATTTCCGTCGCTAATCTCTGGAGTGATAGTGTTGGCGCTGTTTGAAAGCGCTTTTGTGGGTGAAATAGTTCGAGCAGGCATTCAATCGGTCGGTAAGGGTCAGATTGAAGCTGCACAATCAATTGGCATGAGCAGAGTAGACCAAATGCGCTTTATAGTACTGCCTCAAGCGCTGAAAAAAGTGATTCCACCCATGGCTAATCAATTTATTTCACTAATCAAGGATAGCTCCATTATATCGCTTATTTCGGTACAAGAGCTCACCTTTAAAACGGTAGAGTTGGTGGCATCTACTCGTGCCATATTTGAAGCTTGGTTAACAACTGCAGCATTCTATTTCTTAATTTGTTTCTCGTTGTCTTTACTCTTTAGACGTTTAGAAGCCGCTGACTCGGCAGTGAAATAGTTAGGTCGGTGACACACTATGCCTGATAGCGTTCAAACTCCAATCACCCAAGCCATGAATGAAGGTGCGTTAACGCGCAAAGAACTCAAGCATCTGATGCAACGATCAGATCGTCCAGGTTTGATTCGGCTGGTTATTTGGTTTGCGCTTTTGGGATTGACGTCCGCGTTTGTTTACTGGTCGTTGGGTACTTGGTGGCAGGCATTCGCCATGTTTGTTCACGGAATAGTGTTGGTACATCATTTTTCGTTACAACACGAATGTTGCCACTACACCGCGTTTAGAACTCGGTGGCTCAATGATCTTGTGGGTAATGTCTGTGGCTTAGTGATCATGCTGCCTAATCGTTTTTTTCGTTACGAACACTGTGATCACCACACGTATACTCAAGTGCAGGGTAAGGACACAGAGATGATCGAGCTACCCAAGAGCCTAAGGGGTTATCTGTGGTATCTGTCTTCGGTGCCTTATTGGCAAGCAAAACTAAGTGAGATTTGGCGTCATAGCCGCGGCCGAATTAGCTCTGATGATAAGAAATTCGTACCTCGTGAGGAATATCAAACCGTTATTATTGAAGCTCGCTTGATGGTGTTGTTCTACGTGCTGGTATTGACGATTTCGATCGGATTTCAGTCGTTGGATGCGCTGTGGTTTTGGCTTCTGCCGGTGTTGATGGGTGAGCCTGTCATGCGAGCGATTCGGATGACCGAGCATGTGGGTAGACCTATGGTTCACGATATGAAGGCCAATACTCGATCCAATGCAGTTAGCTTACCGTGGCGCTTCCTTTGTTGGAATATGAATTATCACGCTGAACATCACTATGCCTCTTCCGTACCATTTTTCGCACTGCCTGAATTACACAGTAAACTTAATGGTTACATTCATATTGAACCCAGCGGGTACCTAGGTGCACATAGGGACATTTTGAGTCAATTAACAGGTCGAAAACCCAGGCAAGACTCGCCCACACAGGTCTAAGAGTTTTAAAGAACAGGCTATGAAAAGTTGGCATGATTTGATTGCTGTTGAAGACTTAGAAAAGAGCGATGTCACGTTTGTGGCTCATGGCACTTTGACTCTGGCCGTTTACGATTGTGACGATGGCGTCTATGTGAGCGATTCTCGCTGTACTCATGCAGGGGCGAATCTTTGTGATGGTTTCTTCAATGGAAGTGACATCGAATGTCCACTCCATCAAGGTCTATTTGACGCAAGAACGGGTCGAGCTAAAGCAGCACCTGCGACACGAGCGCTGAAGATGTACCCAGCTCGAATCGACAATGGAATGGTGCAGATAGATTTTAGCAAATGACGCTATAAGTGCTCGGGCACCAAGCTTTTGTCAATTCATATTGCAATAAAAAGATTCTTATGGAGCCGTATTGCGGCCAAGATAGCGAAATCGCACATTTTCGTTATTTTTTTATCACTTCCAAACGGGTAATTTGACGGCTGGTATACCAATGAGCAACCACAGAGCTGATCACCACGACGCTAATGATGGTGTAAAAAATTGACATCATAGGGAAATCGAAAATCACTATCAGAATGTAATTGATGGTAACAGGGATGATGAGTTGACGAGCAATGCCAAGAGCCATCGGAAAAAGGGGCTGTTTAATGGCTTGAAGGCTGGCGGTGCTGAGAAACAGAACTACATAGGCATAAAACGCTATAGCATCCACTCTTAAGTATGCAGCTCCCGTATTTCGAATCGCTACGTCGTTGGTGAAAAAGTCCATCATGGTGGGTGAAAGAAACAGCATCACGGGTATGGAGACTGCCGCCATGGATAAGCCCACTAACAATCCTTTGCGATACGTTTCCTTCACGCGCTCGGGCTGTCCGGCTCCGAAGTTCTGACCGGCAATGGCCATCACAGCTGCGTTCAATCCAAGTGCCGGTAATAGCAAAACTTGCTCGAGCCTGAGGCCCACTGCGTAGCCTGCTACATGCTCACTACCAAAACGTCCCACCAGCGATACGGTGATAAAACCGCCCAACAGTATCGTAAGCATATTGAAACTTGCCGGTAGTACTTGACGAAGTAATTCCCAGTGCTGTTTAAAATCAAACTTGGGAACGCTCCACCTGCCGAGTCGATTAGCAAGCACCCAATATAGATACGCTGCAGAGATCAGCTTTATAGTAACGGTCGCCAAAGCCAACCCGGTTACACCCAAACCAAGAGTGAACGTAAGTAACGGGTTTAGTGCCAGGTTAATAAAAAAACCAGCGGCTAATGCGTTGCGATTCGACTTGGTGTCGCCCAGCGCCATAAGCACACCTGCTGCGGCAAAACTCAAGACAAAAGTAAAAGCACCGATAATGGTTATCAGTACGTATTCCATTGACAAGGGTGCAATTGCCTCTTCAGCACCTAAAAAAAGGATCAGCGGTTTGGCTACCATTAGCCCAACCACAGTCATGACAGCACTGAGTATGAGAGATAAGCCAAACACTTGATCGGTTTGGCCAGCTACGCCATCCGAGTTACCGCGACCAACTTCCGGGGCAATGATGGCAGATGCACCCGTTTGAATGCCCATGCCGATAGCGAGAATGAGAAAAAACACATTACCGGCAATGGATACTCCTGCCAGAGCCTCATCGGAGAGCTTTCCGGCAAACCAAAAATCCGATAAGTTATAAAGCGTATTAAACACCAAACCCATTGACGCCGGAATCGACAATCTAATGAGATGTCGTACGACAGAGCCTTCGGTAAGTTTGTCGGGCTCGGTCGTCATCAGAGTACCGCTGGATTACAAGCGCACGAGTGCAGGGAACGGTCGCAATTGTAAGCTTAACGGGTTTCTGAGTGTCGGGACTTTTTTAAACGCGCTCACCTACAGCCAGCGGGACTGCAGGTGGCTCACTCGGCACGCGGCCGTAGACTTCGGGTAGGGAACAGGTGTTCAATTCTGGTAGGACACGCTTGCCAAAAGATTCACATTCTTCCAAGTGAGGGTAGCCAGAGAAGATAAAGGAGCGAATGCCCATTTTTTTATACTCTTCAATTTCACTTAAAATCTGATCGGTAGACCCCACCAGCGCCGCTCCGCAACCAGACCTCGCACGCCCGACACCGGTCCACAAATGTGGTTCTACGTAACCGCTTTCATTGGCTTGCTGTCGATTTTTGGTTTGTAGCGCTACTCCGAATGATTTCGAATCCAGAGCCCTATCGCGAATTTCGGCGCCAAAATCATCGTCTAGCTTCGATACGAGTTCAGCTGCGTATTCTTTCGCTTCCTGTTCAGTATCGCGAACAATCATGTGTACTCGTAGGCCATAGTCGAGGACACGGTTGTATTTCTCTGCACAGGCATTCACAGCCTTCATGCGAGTAGCCAAATCGTCTTTTTTCTCCGGCCACATCAGGTAAACGTCGCAGTGTTCACCACACAGATCCAGTGCTGGTGGTGAGTATCCACCAAAGTACAGCAGCGGCCCACCGTTTTGTTGATAGGGTTTGGAAGGCGCTGTGGTCAATTCAGAGAACTGATAGATCTCACCGGAGATATTAATCTCATCTTGTGTCCATGCTTGTTTGAGAATTTCAACCACCTCACGCGAACGTTGGTACCGAAAGGAACTGTCCGCCTGTTCTCCTGGAAAGTCTGAAGAAATGATATTCACCGTTAAACGACCCTTCAGTATGTGGTCCAACGTTGCGATCGTTCTGGCCAGCATAATGGGTTGCATCTCGCCGCATCGGACAGCCGCGAGCATATTGATGTTCTCAGTGAGTGGGGCATTGGCCGCCACGAAACTCAGGGTGTCTTGACCCACCTGATAGGACGAGGGGCAGAGAATGTTTCGATAGCCCAGTTTGTCGGCTGTTTGCAAAATGGTAGAGGTGTTTTCCCAGCTGGAGCGCAGAGCGCCATCCGGCACACCGAGATACTGGTAGTCATCCGAACAAAGTGGTGCAAACCAGGACACTTCGAGTGAATCCAAATCGCTTGAAGTTACAGGCACAACGGTCACAGGCAAGATCTCGCTATTTTGTCGAAATTGATGTATCATTTATAAATCAATGAGGCAATTGTATATCAATTTTCTCTGTATCGCAAACTGTTCGTATGAAATAGCAGTCTGGCGGAACCGCATTCAATGGGTGCTGATCGGCCGACTGCCGGAAATTGGGAAAACCTCTCAATGAGAGAAGCTGAGAATATCCACCGCGGACGTCTTCCGCTGCATTTGGAAATCAGTGAAATGCTGGCCAGAGAAATCAAGGCTGGTGTCTTGCTGGACGGTGAAAAGCTCGAACCTGAGCGAGTACTGGCTAAGCGACTGGGTATCGCCGTGGGTACGCTGCGCAAGGCTCTGGCAGATCTGCACGGAAACGGGATGTTGAAACGCATCCAGGGTTCGGGTAATTATGTCTGCAACTCCGAAACCGATTCCACTATCTATGGCTTTTTCAGACTCGAGCTAATGGAAGGGGGAGGGTTGCCGGGAGCTGAGGTGATCTCAGTTGACCGAACCGTTGGAGAAGACTCTGTGCAGTTTGGTCGCGACAACGATTACTATCGTATCCGTCGAGTGCGCTATCTGAACCAGGTTCAAGCGGCCTTGGAAGAGATTTGGCTCGACGCCAGCTTGACCAAATCTCCACTTACAGTGTCCGATTTGTCCGCCTCTCTGTATCAATTTTATAAAGATAGGCTTGGGTTTTGGGTGGCTCGAGTGGAGGACGCACTATCAGTCAGTACACTGCCAACCTGGACACCCGAAAGCGTTGTCTTTAATAAAAGTACCGCTTTGGGTTGCGTGGAACGCCAAAGCTGGGACCAGCATAACAATCGAGTTGAGTTCTCTAGAACCTGGTTTGATCCCACAACAGTACGTTATGTTGCTCGGTGGAAATAGCGACCTGTTGATTCGGTTAAGCGACTGAGTCGAACATCCCAGCGTAACAAACGTGCTCGCTTTAATGCAGTTTCATCACAAACAAAGATAACCTAAGGTACTCATATGCCGCGCTTTACAAAAGCACTCGCTATGTCTCAATGAATCTTAGCTTGCCTCTTGTTTTGCATCGAAGCTGATCACTGGCTCCATCTGTTCAAGAGCGCTACGGTCTAAATGGCATTTTATTAAATGTCCATCGATCAGAGTCTGAACCGCAGGAACCTCTTTTTCGCATAATCCATTGCCGACCGTGTCTTTATATCGACAACGTGTTTGGAAAGGACAACCACTGGGTGGATTCATGGCTGAGGGTATGTCGCCTTCCAGCACAATGTGTTTTTTCTCGACACTCGTATCTGCGATGGGGATAGCAGATAACAATGCTTCGGTATACGGGTGATAGGGCGGGGAGAAGATGTCATCGGTGGTCCCTTGCTCAACGATATGCCCCAGATACATAACCACGACTCGGTCAGCAATATAGCGTACTACCGAGAGGTCATGGCTGATAAACAGCATGGTCGTTTTCGCCTCTCGCTGAATTTCCATGAGGAGTTCAGTCACCGCGGCCTGCACGGACACATCCAAGGCTGATACCGGTTCATCAGCGACCACTAGCTTGGGTTTACCGGCAAAGGCTCTGGCCACCCCAATACGTTGTTTTTGACCACCTGAGAGTTGCCGCGGCATACGACTCGCAAAAGCTCGAGGTAATTTGACGAGATCGAGTAATTCCAGCATCCGTTCGCGCCGATCTTCCTGACTGTCACCGATATCAAATTTCTCCAAGGTACGCATGATCTGCGAGCCGACGGTATGGCTCGGGTTGAGCGTATCGAATGGGTTTTGAAACACCATTTGAACGGAAGCTACTGTGTTTGTGTCTCGATCTGTGACCTCGGTGTCGCCGATGTTAACTGCGCCGAGCATGACTTGCCCGTCGGTGGCCGTTTCCAAGCCCAACAATACCTTTGCGAGTGTGGATTTACCACAGCCTGATTCACCTACAATCGCGACTGTTTCTGATTCTCGCGCTTGTAACGTAATGGACTCATTGGCTTTAACGGTTCGGGTATCGCCACCGCCGAATATCTGATTGGCTGCGACGCTATAGTATTTTTTAAGCTCGCGAACGTCTAATACAACATCACCGGGCTCTGTAGGATTCCCCACCACTGGACGCTCAGCTTCGGCGTTCCAATCGATATCACTAATTCTTTGGCAGCGCGATCGGTGGAGCCCAAGGTCATCAACACTCTGCATGCTTACAGGCCCAGCATTGCAAACGGATTCGACGTAGTGTGAGCAGCGCGGTCCAAAATTGCAGCCTACAGGACGCTCCATTGGTAAGGGTAACTGGCCGGGAATGGAGACCAATGGACGCGTGTTCTTGTCAGCACCGGGGAGCGGGATGGAATTGAATAGACCTTGAGTGTAAGGATGGCGCATTCGATCGAATACATTGTGCACGGTGCCCGTTTCAACCGCTTCGCCCGAGTACATAACTGTTATACGATCACAGGTTTCGAGAATTAGCCCAAGATTGTGCGAGATAAACAGCATCGAGGTGCCCGTCTCTTTGGCTAACTCTTTGATCAATTGGACAATGCCGGCTTCAACAGTGACATCCAGAGCTGTGGTGGGCTCATCGAGTAGCAATAGATCGGGTTTAGACAACAGGGCCATAGCGATGACAATGCGTTGCTGTTGTCCACCAGAGATCTGGTGCGGGTAGGCCCCCATAATGCGGGCAGGATCGGGTAGCTTAACCGCGTCTAACATTTCGAGGCCGCGTTTATAAGCGGCATCTTTGGAGGATCCTTCATGGATGATCGGCACTTCCATAAGTTGTTTGCCGATTTTCATCGCTGGGTTTAGGGAGGCCATCGGTTCTTGATAAATCATGGCAATCTTGGAACCGCGGATGTCGCGAAGTTCTTTTTCTGACATTTCTCCCATATCGCGGCCGCGGAATTTTATAGAGCCGCCAACAATTTTTCCGCGGTTACCCATATCACGCATGATGCCAAGCGCCACTGTTGATTTGCCACACCCAGATTCGCCGACGAGCCCCATGGCCTCACCCGGCATGACCTTGCAGGAAAAGTCCATAACGGCTGGAATCTCACCCGCCCGAACAAAGAATGATATGTTGAGCTTGTCTATTTCCAGAATGGGTTCATCGGACATAGTATTTCAACTCTTATGTATGGATATGGTGAACAGCATCAGCTTAGTCACGCAACGATTCTTCTCGTAGGCCATCTGCAAGTAGGTTCAATCCGAGCACTAACGACATCAGCGCAAATGCAGGCGGCAGTGCTGGATGTGGGTAGACCGCTAGAAACTTTCGACCTTCATTTATGGTCATACCCCAATCTGGGCTTTCGGGCGATACGCCCAATCCAAAAAAGCCCAATGTGCCTAGTAGTATCGTGGTGTAGCCAATCCGCAGGCAAAAATCGACAATGAGTGGGCCACGTGCATTGGGTAACACTTCCCACAACATGATGTACCAAGGCCGTTCCCCCCGCGTTTGTGCGGCAGCGACATAGTCGCGTGTTTGTATATCGATGGTCAGCCCGCGGACAATTCGAAATACCGTAGGAGAATTTACAAACACCACCGAGACAAAAATGTTCAATAGATTGGGGTCCATATAAAACACACCCAATGGATCCGCATTGAATGCCAGGCCGGAATACGCCCACAAACCAATGACCAACGTTATGCCCAGCAACACCGTAAGTTTGCCTGGTTGTTCTCTAAAACGTGAGTAGAACAACATCACGAAGAAGATTATGGGAAACAGGAACAAGATGCCAGACAGTACCAGTGGCACACCAGTGGATCGAATCTCCGGAGTTACCAACAAGAAGAACAATAAAATCACGGGAAAGGCCAAAACCATATTTGCCAGAAAGCTCAATACGGTATCCAGTTTGCCTCCGTAGAAGCCTGCGGGTAGGCCCAACGTGATGCCAACCATAAAGGCAAAGAGCGTTGCGGCAGGCGCAATGGCGAGCACCACTCGAGAACCCATGACCATTCGGCTAAAGACATCCCGGGCGAGATTGTCACCACCGAGAAGATAATAGGCCCCTTCAACGCCTGTCACAGGCCAGCCGGGTTTTTTGTTTTTCATACCCGATATTTGATCCAACGGATCCATCGTAGCGATGACATCGGCAAATAGGGCGGTCAACACCCAGAATAGAACGAGTATCAGTCCTGTAACTCCAATAGGACTACTGAACAATTTTCCATAGAGTCCAAGCCGCTTTCGAAACACCAATGAAAGGGCCAAAATGATGACCAGACCGATCCACACCGGTGTGAACTGAGCCAGTACGCGAGTAGTAATTTCAAGGGCTGTGAGTCTTTCCATGATCAGCTCATCCTGATGCGTGGATTGAGAAACACATACCCAATATCCGAGATCAACTGGGTAACCAGTACAACGAACACCGCCACCACCGAGCAGGCCAGCAGTAATTCAATATCGTTGTTTCCAACAGCTGCCACCAACGTCCAGCCAAAACCCTTGTAATTAAATAGAGTCTCAACAATGACTACGCCGGTGAGTAGCCAAGGTATCTGTAGCATGATCACTGTAAAAGGCGCGATCAGTGCGTTACGCAACGCGTGCTTCATGACGACCCCGCCAAAACTCATGCCCTTTAATCGAGCGGTGCGAATGTATTGCTCGGTCATGACTTCTGCCATCGAGGCTCTGGTCATCCGAGCGATATAGCCAACGCCGTATAGCGCAAGAGTAATAACAGGAAGTGTAAAGTTTTCGAAGGTGACATTTTCCATCGCTGTGGCCGATGTGCCTTTAAACCATCGTAGGCCACCGAGTTTAGAGGCGAACACCACAATAAGAATGACTCCTGAAACGTATTCAGGCGTAGAGGTGGTGAGAATAGAGAACGTTGATAGGCTTCTATCGGTGCGACTGCCCTCCCGCATTCCGGCAAGCACACCAATAATGAGAGCCGTGGGCACCATGACCATCAGAACCCAAAACATTAGAATACCGGTGTGGCCTAATTTCTCAGTAATTATGCCGCGTATCCCTTCTTTGAAAACCAATGAGTGCCCCCAGTAGCCTTGCAATATGCCGCAATACTTTGGGGCTTCTTCTGCTGTCGATACACCTCGTTTATAACAACGACCGCGAGTGTTGCCTTCTTCATCGGTGCGCACCCAACCCGGCGCAACGCCAAGCCATTCACCGTAACGCTTAATAAGTGGTTGACGATAGCCGTTGTTTTCAAGCCAGGAGTCCACTTGCGCATCAGTCATGCGCATATTGCCTTCACTCTTGGTTAACTTTTCAAGATTCGGTTCTAGATTCGTTAAGAAGAATACAAAGTAGGTCAGGCACAGCGCGGTTAGTAACATCACACCAATGCGCTTTATTAAAAAACTACCCATTGGTACCTCTGATTTGTTGGATTTTGATCACACAAGAGTCCTGATGGTTACTGTTGGAAAAAGCGTCGGTGAAGCTTGAATACGACAATTGTAATCATCCAACGAACAAGGGCCACCCCGCGAACGGGGCAGCCCTTTTGCCTAACAATTACCGCTGATTCAACGTGTCAGCTCTACGCTTTCCAGTACATCTCTTGTGGGTAGTACTCGAATGTAATGTGGTGGTTCGCACCGCCTAGGTTTGACTTGGAGTAGTTTGTCAACGTTCTCCAATAGGGCTGTACTATGACACCTTCGTCCTGCATGATTTTCTGCAATTTAGCCGTGATTTCTCGGCGTGCATCAACATCTGCTGTAGCCAGTGCTTCTGACAAGGTGTCATCAAATTCCTGATTAGAAAAACCTGCTTCGTTCCAGGCTTCACCCGAGCGATAAGCTAGGCCAAGAATTTGAACACCGAGTGGTCGATGGTTCCAGTTGGTGCTTGAGTAAGGGTATTTAGCCCAATCATTCCAGAACGTAGAGCCAGGCAACACGGTTCGCTTAATGTTGATCCCCGCGTTACGAATCATGTTACCTACAGCATCCGTCGTATCTTTTCGATAACCCGCATCGATAGAAATCAATTCGTGTTCGAAGTCGGCCATGCCAGCTTCTTCCATTAGTGCCTTGGCACCTTCTGGGTCAACTTTTTGCTTGGGCATTTCCGCGTATTCGGGATGCATCGGGCCAACGTGATGGTTCTCAGCGGTAACGCCCAGACCACCGATGCCGAGCTCTAGGCATACTTCGGGGTCAACAGCCATGGCAAGAGCACGACGGACACGTACATCGGCATAAGGCTTTTTGCCATCAACTTCGGCCTGCTGGTTAGGTCGAACGACCACAGTAGCTGCAGTTACGATGTCGTTACGATCGTACCCATCCAGGGAATCCAGCAGTTCGATGACTTCAGCACCCTCTGCACTATAGATGGCATCCACTTCGTCGGATTCAATGGCAGCAAAGTGGGCAGCGGGTTCAGTGCCATAATCGATTAGTTCAACACGATCCATCCATGCACCGTTGCCTTCATTCCACCAGGTGTGGTCTGTGTTTCGGACCAATACCGCTTTTTCACCGACTTTCAGGCTCTCCGGTAGATAAGGACCAGTACCAATGGGTGTAGACAACGGATCTTCGGCGTTAAAGTCAGCATGCACAATTGCTGCTGGATAGTCGGCCATGCCAGCAACTAAAGAAATATCGGGAGCGGGTAAGTTCAACTTCACGGTGTGCGAATCCACGATTTCAATCGCACCTTCAATAGCTTTTTCTGTGTCTGCATCAATCAACGTAGCAAAACGGCCTGCCATGGAATTGCCTTCGACACTTTTATCGCACCAGCCCGTGATATTTCTGGCAACGTCTTCAGCGGTGAAGTCATCGCCATTATTCCATTTAACGCCTTTTCGTACGTTAAGGGTATAAGTCTTAGCGTCGTCGCTGATTTCCCAACTCTCTAAAAGTTTGCCTTCGAATGTCGCATCATTGTTGTACTGAACCAGATACTCTTGCCAGCCGCGCGCAAAGTTCGCAATCTGAGACCAGTCATAGGTGCGAGGGTCTTTCAAGCCGCGCACTTCTGTTTGGAAGCGTACCGTGCCGCCTTTTTGTTTATTGTCCATCGCTTCAGCGGTTGAAGGTGCTACCAATCCGAGCATGCCGTAGGCAGTGGTTGCGGAAGCTCCAAAAATACTGGCAATCGCCAAAAATTCTCGGCGCGTCACACCATTGTCACTTTGCTTGACACTTTCAGCCATCTCAACAATTTGTTGTGGCATTTTGTCGCCATTTTTCTTTCTAAAAATCATAATTCTGATGAGCCTCTTTTGACTAAGTGGTTAAAAATTGGTGGGCGGCTATTGGATGGCCTTGTTGACTTGTTGTGCGGCCATGGCCCAGAAACCAATAGAAAGTATGATAACACGGCTCTAAAACCGAGCACTTTGCCCATATCGGTCCATTTATTCCTAGAAAATCGCACTTTTGCGGGAAGATAGAGCGCTAGTAACAGTAATTTACTTTGTAAAAGCGCTTTTCGAGACTTAGTACGCAGGCCTGTGCCCGTTCTCAAATTGACGTTGTGAACCCGATGGAAACACCATTGACTATAAATATAACGCTACACAGTTTTAGTCTGGTACAGCATTTTCAATACAAAAATGGCTTTGATGTATTTAGTTTTATTGAGTTGGCTGATCGATTGAAGTTTTCAGGTGTTAGCTTATCTCTGGTCGGTGCAAACTATCGACATTTGGGAAGCAAAGATACAGATCACATGGAACGTGTTTGTGCAGCAATTGCAGATCATTCGTTGTCACTCGACGTTGAGACGGCCGGTACAAAGCCTAGCCATTTAAAGCAACTGATTTCAGTGGCCAAGCAGCTACGATCGCCCAGTTTAAGAACCTTCACTCATCATTCAGGTTCAAAGAATCAGATGATCGCGCGCACGATTGCAGACCTTGCTCAGGTAGTCGAGGAGGCGGCTTCTGCTGGTGTGGTTCTATTACTTGAAAATCATGAAGACTTTACCGGACTTGAAATGATTGAAATCGTCCAAGCTGTCAATCACCCGAGTCTAAAAATCCTTTTCGATTATGGCAATTCTCAAATGCTGTTGGAGGACCCTGAGGCTGCATTGGAGGCGATGTTACCCCATATATATTCGGTTCATGTAAAGGATCATGCACTAGTAGAAGCTAAGAACTCTGAGGTAGGCTGGGTGATTGGTGTACCGGTTGGGGATGGAACGCTACCGATTCAGTCGCTGACCAACACACTGCTAGCACATGGCATAAAGAGATTCAGTTTTGAAAACTCCTGGGCCTATAAGGCACCTATTAGATCAGGAGAAGAGCCCAAAGGCGAAGTTGTTCTCGGGCAAAACAGTTTTCGCTGGGTCGCCCCCCCATTTGATGACAGAAGCCTTTGTATTGAACCCGGTGCATTGGATCCTAACACGTTAGTTGAGTATGAATATTCTGCGCTATTACGTGGTTGGGAGAGCTTTAAAACTATGGTCGCTAATTTAGATTTGGGCTAATGGGATGCCGAACAGGTAATGAAATAGAGCGAGTACTTACAAGAATTCAGGTGCCGAAAGTCTACGAGCATTGGTGGTGAAATAACAATGACTGTCCCCACTACTAACATCTAACAACGCATACGTATACCGTCTGGATCGTATAGCGGTTTATCGAGCACTGTGGCGATACGTTTTTCACCGAGTATTTCAACCTCTAAAATCGTATCGGGTTGGGTATGTTCCAGTTGGACATAACCCATCGCCAATGATCGGTTAAAGGTATGTGAATAGCCTCCGGAGGAGACATATCCTACGGCTTTTCCGTTATGTAGTATGGCTTCATCGGTAGAGACATCAATGGGTGTATCGATGCTCAATGTCACCAGACGGCGATCGATACCTTGTTTCTTTATTTCCAGCGTAGCGTCTTTGCCGACAAAGTCTTTGTCCCAATTGATGAACACATCCATGCCGGATTCGAGGGCATTAAAATCTGGTCTGAATTCAAGACCCCAAGCACCCCATGCTTTTTCTAGTCGCAGGCTCATCAGCGCCCGATTTCCATACCAGCGGTAGTTAAGGGCCTTGCCTGCCTCTTCCACAGCCTCTGATAGTCTGAGTAAGTACTGTGGGCGACAGTAGATCTCATAGCCAAGCTCTCCAGAAAAACTGAGCCGATTTAAAACAACCGGAACGCCACCCACAAAGGTGTTTGTTGTATCTCTAAACGCGAAAGCCTCGGCAGAGACATCGTGGCGAGTAATTGTTAACAGCAGCTCTCTGGAGTCAGGACCGGACAAGGCGATGCCATGCCAATCTTCGGTTTGATTTTCGTAAGAAACTTCGCTGGGAAGAGATCGAGAGAACCATCGGCTATGAGCATCTTGCATCGCGCCTGATCCAAAGATCATAAAATGTTCGTCGTCGAAACAAGCGACTGTGAAATCGCCATAGAGGCGGCCCTTGTTTGTTAGCATCGGTGTCAGTGCGATACGACCGGGCATAGGGACATAGCCTGCCATCGTCTTATTAAGCCAATCACGTGCACCTGCACCACAGATTGAGTGCTTGGCGAAATTCGCTATTTCGATACCGGCTACCCCATTTCTGACCGCATATACTTCATTTGCAACGTAATCATGAGACCGATTTCGTTCGAAAGTGGGCTCTTCATGAGCATCATCAGGACTTTTTGCGAACCACAACGCATGCTCCAAGCCAAACGCTTGGCCCATCAATGCACCTTTTTGAATTAACCGATCATATAACGCTGTGGTTTGTTGGCGACGTCCCTTGGGAAGGGTTTCATTGGGGAACGTCATGACAAACCGTCGTTCGTAATTCTCTGTAGATTTAACCGTTCCCCAATCGGGTGTTGCCCATTTCCCAAACCTGGCGACATCCATGGCCCATACATCGATAGAGGGCTCGCCATCAATCATCCATTCGGCCATCGTTAAACCAACACCACCACCTTGACAAAAGCCTGCCATGACGCCCACAGCACACCAGTAGTTATGCATGCCGGGTACTGGACCAATCATCGGATTGCCATCAGGGCCAAATGTAAATGGTCCGTTAATGGTTTGACGAATGCCTGCGTCGGCTAAGGCCGGGATACGTTCAAAACCCAGTTCAAGACGATCGGCAATGTGTTCAAGGTTCGGGTTTAATAGTTCATGCCCGAAATCCATCGGTGTGCCGTCCACTTTCCAAGGGACGCCTACCGGTTCGTAGGTGCCTAGCAGCAGTCCATCTCGCTCCTGGCGAAAATAGATGTTGGCCTGATAGTCAATGCCACACGGTAGACGTGAGCCAAAGTTTTTTATATCGTCAATGGTCTCAGTGAGCAAATAATGATGCTCCATGGGTTGTACAGGAAGATGCAGACCCGCCATATGTCCCACCTCTCGAGCCCACAGACCACCGCAGTTAACAACATGCTCGGCATTGACAGTGCCTTTGGGCGTGACCACGTTCCATGTGCCATCGGTGCCTTGTTGTGTTGCCGTAACAGGGGTGTGGGTAAAATACTGGCCGCCATAGTGCTTTGCTGCTTTTGCAAATGCGTAGGTCGTCCCCGAAGGGTCCAAATCCCCGTCTTGATCGTCCCACAACGCCGCTAAATAATGTTTCGGATCAATCAGTGGGTGACGTTCAGAAACTTCTTTGGGAGATATCCATTCTTGTTCCAATCCCATGTAGCGGGCCTTTGATCGTTCTCGCTTTAGATAGTCGTACCAGGTTTTGTTGGAGGCGAGATAGAACCCACCGGTTAAGTGCAGACCGACGGATTGTCCAGATAGCTCTTCGATTTCCTTGTACAGGTTAATGGTGTAACTCTGAAGGCGCGAAATATTTGGGTCGGAGCTAATCGTGTGGATTTGCCCTGCGGCGTGCCAGCTTGATCCGGAAGTAAGTTCGTCGCGCTCCAGTAGAACGGTATCTTTCCAACCAAATTTCGCTAGATGAAATAATATTGAACATCCCACCACACCGCCACCGATAATGACTACCTTGGCGTGGCTGGGTAGCTGTACGTTGGTTTCACCCTCTTTGACAACCTCTGGCATGTTTATCTCCAATTCAGCTGTACGAAATTAAGCGCTGGCTCATTCATAAAATTAAATGCATATATTCCAATTCAGCGCTATTAATCCTTACACTAGCCTAGTCAAAAATAATAAATCACAGTGCAAATCTAAAGGCAATTTGACAGTACGCTAGCTTGGTTAGAATAATAAATTAAGTGTGTTCAATACCAGGCATCGGGCAACTCCTCTTTACGTTTAATAACATACGCATCCAGTGCCTCTTTAGTGGCCAGGTCTATCGGTGGTGCTTGATAATTCTCAAGCATCTGGTTCCATTTCTTGTAAGCGCGCATGCGCATATCGTCTGAGCCCTTTTCTTCCCAGCTTTCCACGTTTTCGCTGTCACTGAGTTCTGCTGGGTAAAACGCTGTTTGATAGTGCCGCAGGGTGTGAGCCGAGCCTAAGAAGTGTCCACCGGGCTCGACTTCGAGGTAAGCATCCCGTGCAAATTGATCATCGCTCATATCCAGTCCGGATAAGATCTTTTGATAACTCCCTAAGCGATCTGCATCCATAATAAGTTTTTCAAAGCCTGTGGCCAAACCGCCTTCGAGCCAGCCAGCGGCGTGTAACGTGAAGTTCGAACCCGCCATCATGGTCGAATGCATGGAATCTGCGCTTTCGTACGCCGCTTGAGCGTCCTCTATTTTTGCCGCTGTAAGAGAACCCCCACAACGCAATGGTAAACCTGCGCGCCTTGCCAGTTGGCCGATAACGTAGTTCGATAACACTGGCTCGGGCATACCAAAGGTGGGGGCGCCAGATTTTAAGCTCATGGATGATAGGAAATTTCCCAGAACAAAGGGCGCTCCGGGTTTAACCAATTGCGTAAACGCACAACAGATCATCGCTTCTGCCATTGCTTGTGCCACGGCTGCCACTGTGGATACCGGTCCCATAGCACCCGTTAATATAAAAGGTGTCACCACCATTGCCTGGCCTCGAGAGGAATACACTTGTATAGCCTCTGTGACGACGCGATCGATGAGCAGAGGAGAGTTAGTGTTGACATTGGCCATGATCACCACGTGGTTATCCATGGCTTCTTTGCCATGAAGAATTTCTGCCATATCGACACTGTCTTGGGCGCGGCTTTTTTCCGTTATCGCGCCAAGGTGTGGTTTATCTCCCAAGGTCATATGCGCATGCACCATGTCCAGATGACGTTTGGATACCGGCACGTCGGTGGGTTCGGCAATGACTAAGCCACTGTGAGGTCAGTTGGGATGCATCTGAGTGAGTTTCAGCAGCTTTTCAAAATCAGCAAAAGTAGCGTATCGACGGCCGTTTTTTAAATCTCGTACAAATGGTGCACCGTAGATCGGTGCAAAAATCTGATGTTTACCACCAATCTTGACTGACCGTTCAGGGTTACGCGAGAGTTGAGTAAATTCAGTGGGGGCCGATGCACATTGCGATCGTACCCATTGAGCATCAGCGAATACCTTATCGCCAACCATCTTCACGCCTGCTTCTTGCCAGATGCGAGTCGCGACTGGATCGTCTTTAAACGCAAAACCGATATTTTCAAACATCCAATCGACTTGCTGTTCTATCTTGATGATCTGTTCTTCATCCAAGGGATCGAAGAACGGTAGTTTCCGTCGAATAAAGGGAGCGCTCGTGATGATATCGCTCGAACCTGACGAGGCATCGCCGCGTGATCTACGCCGGGGTTTGCGCGTTCTTTTTGTCACTATACAATTGCGCTCCTGCGTTATTCACTAAGTCTTAATGTCACCTATGAATGTACAGCATTCCAGCTTACCGTGGTGAGTTGTCTTGTTGCAAATCCAGTCTATGGGCACTCGTGTCTATTCTTGTACGCACGTTCATGCTAGTGGTGTGAATCTTAGCAGCCCCTTCCTGATGTTAGGCGTGGATAAGCGTCCTGTATTTATCAAATTAGCGCAGGAAACTCAGGGAGCACATGTTCGATGAGCTCATCAAGCACTAGCTCAACAGATCGGGAGGAAAACCGTAGGTTAAACGCCACATGGTTTACACCAATTGTTTGAAGTTGCCTTAGATGCTCAGTGAGGGCAAGCCGACCTAGTCGGTATCCTAGATGGATGGGTGTTGGCGGTGCTTCTGGATTTTCTACTAAGTCAATGTACAAAGACTGAGAAAAGGGTTTCCAATCTAGCGAAGCCTTAGAGAGTGCTTGTTGCCATTGATTGAGCACTGTCGTTTGTTGAGAAAAGGGTCGGGGGTACATTAGCCAGCCATCGCTGTGAGTCGCTATCCAATCCACAGATTGACGGCTATTGCCAGTAACAAGAAGCGGTACGTCACCGTCTAGGCTTTTAGGTAACAAGTGCAATTGGTGTGAAGAGGCAGCTGATTGGTCGTTCCAGTTTTTTGGGCGATGTATAGCATCGCGGATAAAGAGCAGAGTGTCTCGAAACCTTTCATCGCGTTTTTCAAAAGGTTCTTCGTAAACCGAGTACTCCACTGGTCTGTCGCCGGAGGCAACGCCCAACACAACTCGCCCCTGGCTTAGAACGTCTGCAGAGCTGGCGGCTTTGGCAAGATCTACCGGTTTACGTAAAGGTAAGATGATGGATCCGGTGGCTAACGCGATGCGTTGGGTGTTAGCGGCAAGAAATCCCAACCAAACCCAAGGATCATAAGTTTGCCCAGCATCACCAAAAGAGGGATCTAAAAGAGGCACATCTCTTGACCAGAGTGCCGCGAACCCCCCGTTTTCAACCTGCTTAGCACGATCGATTTGATTGAGCATCAGCGGCACAGGGTTGTCATAGGCTTCAATCGGAAAGATGACACCCAGCGTGAGTTTTCCTTGGGCGAATACCTGGTTGAAGGCTTTGTTATAGGTGCGTTCGCCCATCGTCATCAGCTGCGCTCAGCGATCCTTGGAACCGGATTGGCAGAGATCGAATCGGCGCCGTATCCGACAACTGCTCTCTGAACGCCTTGTGCAACATTGCGATGCTGCTGCTAGTGCTCTGTGAGTGCCAGGTACATTATGTTGTTGTTGTGTCATGTGCTGGGCTAGTGCCAGGTGCCTTATGAAGTTACGACACGTGCTGAGCGAATGCCAGGTGCAGCATTAATACGCTGTGCTCCGTGTGTTGCGAGTTTCACGTAGAGTGCTATGACGTTGCGTCAAGCGCATCTAAAACCGCTTGCCCACAACTTTTTGTATCTGCAGTGCCATGTAAATCAGCTGTTCTAGTCTCAGGTGACGCCAGGGTGCGTTCAATTGCCGCAACAATTTGATTCGCAGCAGCTGCGTGTCCCAGATGGTCCAGCATCATCGAAGCCGACCAAATTTGCCCAATCGGATTGGCAATTCCCTGACCAGCAATATCTGGTGCCGACCCATGGACCGGTTCAAATAGCGACGGAAACCGGCCTTCGGGATTGATATTAGCTGATGGTGCAATTCCAATAGTACCCGTGCAAGCTGGCCCTAGGTCTGAGAGGATGTCGCCGAATAAGTTTGACGCTACGACTACATCAAACCAATCGGGGTGCAGGACGAACTGGGCTACCAGAATGTCGATATGAAATTTATCAACAGAAACGTCGGGGTAGCGCGTGGCCATCGCTTCGACACGTTCATCCCAATAAGGCATTGTGATAGAGATGCCATTTGATTTGGTCGCAGACGTTAATTTTCCACTACGTTTTTTTGCCAGTTCAAAAGCGTATTTTAATATTCGATCCACTCCCAAGCGAGTCATGACAGTTTCCTGCACGACGATCTCACGCTCACTTCCTTCAAACATCTTCCCGCCTATCGCTGAATACTCTCCTTCGGTGTTTTCTCTAATAATCATCATGTCGATGTCACCAGGGCCCCTACCTACCAACGGAAGTGGTACGCCAGGCATCGACCGGGCTGGACGCATGTTGACGTACTGATCGAACTCGCGGCGAAATTTCAAGAGTGAGCCCCACAACGAGATATGATCCGGCACGACCTCAGGCCAGCCGATGGCTCCAAAGAAAATGGCATCGCTATCTTGAAGTAATTCTTTCCAGTTAGAGGGCATCATTACGCCATGGTCCTTGTAGTACTCCACGCAGGCGAAATCGTGCTCGATTAAAGATAATTCGATATCAAACTGGCGGGCTGCAGCCTCCAGCACGCGAACCCCTTCAGGCATCACTTCTTTACCAATGCCATCTCCAGGAATGACGGCGATCTTCAATGGTTTTGAACTCATGAGTTTTTATCTACAGTCTTAACGTTGGGCTTAGTGTATCCCGAGATGACCATGCTGCGTGCTACTAACAGACGGACTGTGATTAAATAGCGGGATTATGAAATAAGCCGATTCGCTTTGTTTAGATTTTTGTGAGGTTTTCCTTGTGTGGCAGTTTTGGGTAGATCGTGGCGGTACATTTACAGATATTGTGGCCAAACACCCTGATGGTGCGGTGCTGAGTCTAAAGCTATTGTCTGAAAACCCCGAACAGTACACGGATGCAGCGGTGGAAGGAATTCGGCGTTTGATGGGGTTGAATTCGGAAGATTCGATACCAGAGAGCAGCATTGAATCTGTCAAAATGGGCACTACGGTGGCAACCAATGCGTTGCTAGAACGTAAAGGAGATCCAACCCTTCTGGTCATCACCAAAGGTTTTGGGGATCTCCTTCGAATTGGCTATCAAAATCGCCCATCGTTGTTCGACCTAAACATTCAGCTGCCTGAATTACTTTACCAGCAAGTGGAAGAGGTGCCAGAGCGTTTAGATGCCGACGGACAAGTGGTGATTCCCCTTGATTTGAATGCAGGTGAAACGGCTTTAAGAAAAGCGTACAACAATGGTGTTAGAAGTGTCGCGATCGCACTGATGCATTCGTATATTAACCCTGAACATGAGCTGACGTTGGCTGCTTGCGCCAAATCGATTGGTTTTACACAGATCTCCACGAGTCATCAAACCTCCAGGCTTATTAAGCTAGTAGGCCGCGGGGATACGACTGTCGTCGATGCCTATCTTTCGCCCATATTGCGTCGCTATGTGAATCAGGTAAGAGATGAATTGGGCAGTAGCAGAGGTTCTACCAATCGGCTGTATTTCATGCAATCTAATGGCGGACTAACGGATGCAGAAACCTTTCAAGGTAGAGACTCGATCCTGTCGGGTCCTGCAGGCGGTGTTGTCGGTATGGTAAAGACAGCCAAACTGGCAGGCTTTGATCATCTGATTGGGTTTGATATGGGCGGAACCTCCACTGATGTTTGCCATTATGCAGGTGAATATGAGCGTTCCTTCGAAACCGAAGTGGCGGGAGTGCGTATGCGAGCGCCCATGATGCAAATTCATACCGTGGCCGCGGGTGGGGGGTCGATTCTGTCTTATGCAGAAGGTCGTTATCAAGTTGGTCCTGATAGTGCAGGTGCGGACCCAGGGCCAGCTTGTTATCGTCGAGGTGGGCCGTTAACAGTTACCGATTGCAATCTCATGTTGGGTAAATTAAATCCGGCACACTTTCCCGCAGTGTTCGGCCCAAATGCCAATCAACCACTGGATGCCTCCGTGGTGGAGCAACAATTTGCGCAACTGGCACAGAAGATTGCTAATGATACGAATGCTGCACCTTTGTCTGCCGAAGAAACGGCTGAGGGTTTTTTAAGAATCGCAGTAGACAATATGGCCAATGCCATTAAAAAAATCTCAGTACAACGTGGTTACGATGTCACCCGCTACACGTTAAATTGTTTCGGTGGCGCTGGTGGTCAGCATGCCTGTTTGGTGGCTGATGCGTTAGGTATTGAGCAGGTGTTCATTCACCCACATGCTGGGGTGTTGTCGGCATTTGGCATGGGCTTGGCCGACATCCGGGTAATGCGAGAGCAGCAATTTAACGAACCATTAGACAAATTAGCTAAAGCGCAAGAGCTGCTAAACACCATGGAGAACGCCGCCATTGAAGAAATAACGGCTCAAGGTGTAGATCCGCATACTATCAAGGTGGTCAAACAAGCCCATCTTAAGTATTCCGGATCCCACCAATCCCTTTCGGTATGTTTTGGTGATACAGCTGACATGCGTAAACAGTTTGAATACCAGCACAAAGTTCGATTCGGATTCAGTACTTATTCCAGAGAATTGGTGTTTGACATGCTCAGTGTTGAAGTTATTGGCGGGGCCGGTTCTGTAGAACAAACCTCGGATACCGGAGACATCCAATCAGCATTGACACCAGTTGAACACCTTTCGATGATTATGAATGGCGAGAAGCATAACGTGCCGCTGTATGCGCGACAGTGTTTGGGCACAGACACAAGCATTAGAGGCCCAGCCATTATTACCGAATCAAACGGCACCAATATTGTGGAGCCTGGTTGGCAAGCAACTATCGATGATATAGGAAATCTTCTGCTCTCACGTTATGAGAAAAAGCAACAACAATCTGCGGTCGGTACCGATGCCGATCCTGTGATGCTCGAAGTTTTCAACAATCTTTTTATGTCTATCGCCGAGCAGATGGGAACCACATTGGCGAACACTGCTTATTCGGTCAATATCAAAGAACGATTGGATTTTTCATGCGCGCTATTTGATAGTACCGGAAGTTTGGTGGCGAACGCACCACATGTGCCTGTACACCTGGGATCGATGAGTGAAAGTGTTAGGACTGTAGCCCGTTTGAATGCGGACAATATGCATCCAGGTGATTCTTTTGTGCTTAATGCGCCGTTTAACGGAGGCACTCACTTACCGGATGTCACAGTAATTACGCCGGTATTTAATCGAGCTGGAAATAAGATTTTATTTTATGTAGGCTCACGCGGTCATCACGCCGACATCGGTGGACGTACTCCAGGTTCTGCGCCTCCCGACAGCACACACATAGAAGAGGAGGGTGTTCTTATAGATAATTTTAAGTTGGTTGACAAAGGCACCCTGAGAGAAAAAGAAACCCGTGATTTATTGGCCTCGGGAAAATATCCGTGTCGAAACATCGATGAGAATATGGCTGATCTGGAAGCGCAGATCGCTGCCAATGCCACTGGTATTCGAGAGGTCCATAAAATGATCGATGATTTTGGTATCGATGTCGTCCAAGCGTATATGGTTCATGTTCAGGACAACGCTGAAGCATCAGTTCGGCGCGCCATCGGTAAATTAAGTAATGGCAGTAATACTTACCCGCTTGATAGCGGTGCTGAAATCAAGGTAAAGATTGACGTTGACCAGCAACGTGGCGAAGCCACTATCGATTTCACCGGTACATCGCCGCAAGATACTGGAAATTACAATGCTCCTTTGGCCGTTTGTCATGCGGTGGTGTTGTATGTATTTCGAACGTTGGTTGGCAGCAATATTCCATTAAATGAAGGGTGTTTAAAGCCACTTAAAATTATTGCACCGGAAGGTTCAATGATTAATCCTAGATTTCCGGCGGCCGTGATATCGGGTAATACTGAAGTCAGCCAATCCATGTGCGATTGCCTGTATGGGGCATTGGAGGTCATTGCCGGGTCTCAAGCAACGATGAATAATTTTGTCTGGGGCAATGAGCAGTTCCAGAACTATGAAACGATTGCAGGAGGCACAGGAGCGGGGCCTGGCTTCCACGGTGCCAGTGCGGTTCATCATCACATGACAAATACAAGATTAACTGACCCTGAACTTTTGGAGAAACGATTTCCAGTTCGGGTTAAACAATTTGCTATTCGAAAAGGATCAGGCGGTAAAGGGCTGTGGAATGGCGGTGATGGAATTTACCGACAAGTAGAATTTCTCGAACCGGTGACGGTAACCACGCTTTCTTCTCACCGAATTACCGAACCAAAGGGCCGATTTGGCGCAGGCAATGGCAGCACAGGAGAAGACGTGGTTCTTCGAGCTACAGGTGAGCGTCTAGCATTGAAAGGTAATGATGAAGTCCAACTCGAATCGGGAGATATTTTTGAAATGAAGACACCTGGCGGTGGTGGTTGGGGTAAGCCCTAACTGTGCTCTGCATCCAAAACTAGCCACCAAACTCGCGGGTGTGTATTGAAAGCGCTGCATTGATGTGAGGTTCAGAGTGTACTTGGCACCAGGAAAGCGAGGACATTGTTCAAAGGGTGTTGCTATCTCAGAAGGCTGTCAACGCTATCAGCAAAAGTCAGAAGGCTTTCAATAAGAAAACGCTTTTTCTCTTGAAAGCGACTAGAGGGAGCCGGTATGGAGATCGCATAGATGAATCCATCTTTTTCGAAGGCAATGCCAGCGGCTGAAATGCCCACGGTGTGCTCATCGATATCTAAGGCATAGCCGGATTCCTTGGCTGTTTTAATTTCGTTCTTTAGTAATTTTTTCGGCTTGACTAGTGTTGACTGCGAATGTGCCTGTTCGATAGTCCGTTCAATTGATTCATCATCCAGTAGACTCATAGCGGCTTTGCCATTCGCCGTCACGAGTATCGGGAATGTTTCTCCTATGGCCGATACAGTTCTTAATCGCTGTGTGCCAACCGCCTGGTCGATGAACACCATACAATCATTTCGTAAGAGTGCTAGGTCTACCGTTTCTTCAGTTTCTTCGGCTAACCGTACAAGCATAGGGTGAAGTTCGCGAGCAATATCGTGCTTCATGGTATTGGCCAGTAAACGGATTTCCGGGCCCAGTCGATAGCCACCAGCATCCTTGCCGCTGACCACCATCCCTTCAACTATGAGTGTGTTTACGATACGCTGAACTGTAGAGCGCGGCAGGCCGACGCGTTCTGCGAGTTGACCGAGGCTCGAATTTTGGTCATCTACACTCAATGCACGCAGGATGGCAGCAGCCCGTGACAGCGACTGCACTCCGCCTGCGTTGGGTGTTGATTGTTCGTATTTACCCATAAGTACTTTTCTGGTGTGCTCTGGTGTGCTGTGGTTTATCAATGATCTGACTGTTGTCAGCCGTGTGTCGATCGTTAAAAGCCCACTAAGGCTCGAGCAGCCTGAACGCGAGCTCCGAGCGGTTTTTCTTGACCCGTTTTGAATACAGAGATAAGGTATAACATAAATGATACAGCAGTATCACATAGTGGTACAGAAAACCGTTAATTGGAGAGTTTGAATGACTATTACCGTTCGTGGCATTGAATTCCAAGACAACCTTGATAACAACATGGGCATCGAGTTTTACAACTTATCCCATCGTTATGGATTCCAATGCCCAAATTGGCCGTATTTTGATGATGTCGCCATCGAGCGTAAGCATTACATGGCCAAATCAGGTGTGTTGAGTCAAACAATTAAAACCACGATGCATGTGACTACACACATTGATGCTCCTGCGCATGTGGTTCAAGGAACACCGTTTATCGATGAAGTTCCGTTGCCGCATTTTTTTGGTTCCGGTCTTGTGGTTTCAGTACCCAAAGAAAAATGGGAGCAAATTACCGGTGATGATCTAGAGAAAGCGTGTGGTGATGCTATTCGGCCTGGTGATGTTCTTATTATCAACACGGGTTGGCACAAGCGCTATGAAGATGGCGACTACTTTGCCTATTGTCCCGGGCTCGTACCATCAGCGGCGGATTGGATGGTGGACAAAGGTGTCAAAGTAGTCGGTCATGACACTCAAGCTAACGATCATCCACTGGCAACAGCTATAGGCCCTCAACGCAATGGACCGATTCACCCTCATCTTGAAGCGGAATATAAAGAGTGGTCTGGTGGTGTTGATTGGAAAGAAGCGTTTCCTGAATGGGAACCTGTGCATAACAAACTATTTAAAAACGGGATACTCGGTATCGAGAATGTCGGCGGAGATCTTGATGCGGTAACGGGTAAGCGTGTCACTTTCGCTTTCTTCCCATGGAACTGGGACCGAGGTGATGGTTGCATCATTCGTTTGGTGGCGATGATTGATAAAAAACAGCAATACCGCATTGAAGCCGGAGACTCATTCTAATGTTGGTGAAACGCTTCAAAGATGCGGAAGTCTATGAGGCTCCTAATCACTGGGGTGTCACCGGCTTGCGTCTACAAGGGTTCGAAGAAGGGGGGCCTGAGAATCAATGGGTGGGATTGTCGCAGTTTTTACCCGGGGGCGGAGCGGGCCCTGATTCAACCCCATTTGAAAAAGTCTATGTGGTTCTCGAAGGTGAAATGACAGTCACTATCAATAGCGAGGACACAGTGCTTGGTCGTTTCGATTCATGCACCATCCCCGCCGGTGAAGAACGTCGTATAGAAAATCGATCCAACGACATTTGCAAGATGCTGGTTGTCATTCCTTATCCGGACGCAAAATAGCCATGAATGCCCACGATATTTTTAATGTTAAAGGAAAATCCGCACTAATCACCGGTGCTTCAGGTGCATTCGGAGGTGTAGCGGCTCGGGTGCTTGCATCCTCCGGTTGCAAATTAACTTTGGTGGCAGGCAATGCAGACGCATTGGAACAGATTGCACAGGAGTGTCGTGAGTTAGGCGCAGAGGTAAGCACGGTAAACGCTCGCCCCAACAGCGAAGAGGTAGTTGAGAGTATTGTTAATTCCTGCGTTTCGGCCCATGGCGCTCTTGACATATTGGTGGTGGCTTCGGGTATGAACAAAGTTGCGAAAATCGATGAGATGTCGCCAGATACGTTTGAAGCGGTGATGGATGCCAACGTTACTCAAACCTGGTTGATGGCTCGCGCCACAGCTTCACAAATGAAAAAACAGGGCCATGGTGGAAAAATTGTGTTGGTGTCATCGGCTCGTGGTCTGCTTGGACATCCTGCAGGCTACACCGCCTATTGCGCATCAAAGTCTGCTGTGGATGGCATTACTAAGGCATTGGGTTGTGAGCTCGGTACCACTGGCATCACGGTCAATGCCATCGCACCAACGGTCTTCCGATCACCGCTGACTGCCTGGATGTTTGAAGATACCCCCGAGGCGACAGCGGTTAGAGACGGTTTTTTATCTCGAGTTCCGAAAGGGCGGTTGGGAGAGCCTGAAGATCTTGCAGGCCCTTTGTTATTTTTAGCATCCAGTGCTTCGGATTTTTATACCGGCCATATTCTGTATGCCGACGGTGGCTACACGGCAGGCTAGCGAATGGTCTCCAACATATCGGTAATCGGCGGTGGATTGATGGGGCATGGCATTGCTCTTACCTTCGCTCGTGCCGGATACCAGGTGAATGTTCAAGAACCATCGGCGGAGACTCGTGACACTCTCACAAGCCGAATGGAACAGAGTTTGTCGGCATTGGGCTGTGAAAGTAGTGAGATAGCGCAAGCGTTGAGTAACACGAGCACACACGCTGAGCTCTCTACGGCCTTAACCAAAGAAACCGACTTGGTGGTGGAAGCGGCTCCTGAGAAATTGGCGTTAAAGCAACAACTCTTCTCTCAAGTCGAAGCGCTTGTCTCTGATACGTGCTTATTAACGTCGAACACATCGGCACTGCCCATCAGTAAAATCATGGAGAACGTGAGCCTGCAAGAAAGAGCGCTGGGTACGCACTGGTGGAATCCTCCACACTTTATTCCACTAGTTGAAGTTATTCGAACGCCCTCGACGTCCGATGCCGCTATGGATGCCGTGGTGGCAGTATTAGAGCGTTCTGGGAAAAAACCTGTGCGCGTAGAAAAAGATGTACCAGGTTTCATTGGCAACCGACTTCAACACGCGCTGTGGCGAGAGGCGATCAGTATCGTTGAACAAGGTATTTGTGATGCAGAGTCTGTGGATACTGTGGTTAAGGAAAGTTTTGGTCGGCGATTAGCAGTATTGGGGCCTTTGGAAAATGCGGATTTGGTCACCACAGACTTAGCTTTGGATATTCATAAAACACTGTTAAGTGAAATCGATAGTCGGCCCGGTCCGTCCCCTTATCTTGAGCGGCTGGTGCAAGAGAAGAAATCTGGCATGGCTGCTGGAGAAGGTTTTCGACAGTGGACGCCTGAAAGCGCACAAACAGTGCGCGATCGATTAGCACGGCATTTGGTATTACTTGACACCATATTAGAAAGGTAGCGGCAACAAAAAAGTCGCATAAACAATACATCTGAGGAGATTAACTATGTCACGAGGATCTAAAACTGGTTCACTAACTCGCCGACACTTTATTTCTGGCGTCGGAGCCACGTTGGTCGCGCCGGCAATTTTAAAACACACGAGAGCTTATGCGGCGAACCCGAAATTAAAAATTGGGTTTGTCAGTCCGCAGACTGGGCCTTTAGCTGGTTTTGGGGAAGCCGATGACTATGTGCTCAAAGGCATCCGTGAAGTGTTCTCTGCCGGTATAGCGAATAACGGTAAGACCTACGATGTAGAAATCATAGCCAAAGACAGTCAATCCAATCCTAACCGAGCTGCTGAGGTTGCAGCAGATCTCATTCTCGGCGATGAGGTCGATATCATTGTGGCAGCCTCTACACCGGATACCACCAACCCTGTGGCGGATCAGGCGGAGATTAACGAAATTCCGTGTATCACCACAGATTGTCCCTGGCAACCTTACTTTTTTGGTCGCAATGGAAACCCAGCAGAAGGGTTTGAGTACACCTACCACTTTTTCTGGGGGCTTGAAGATGTGATCGGTTCGTTTCTAGAGCTGTGGGATAGCTCAGGGGTGAATAAAACTGTCGCCGGATTGTTTCCCAATGACGCGGATGGCAATGCCTGGGGTGACAAAGAGCTTGGCCTGCCCAAACCACTGAGCGCAGCTGGTTACAATCTGATTGATCCGGGCAGATATCAGCCTGTGAATGATGATTTTTCTAATTACATAGGTGCTTTTAAAGAAGCCGGATGCGAGATTGTTACTGGGAATATGATTCCGCCAGATTTCGCCACATTTTGGGCGCAGGCCGCACAGCAAGATTTTAATCCGAAGGTAGTGACTATCGGTAAAGCTTTGCTTTTTCCATCGGTGATTGAATCGTTGGGAGACCGAGCTGAGGGGTTGACCTCTGAAATCTGGTGGTCACCAAACCACCCATACAGTTCTTCGCTAACCAGCGCTAACGCGAAAGAACTGGCAGACGGGTATACCGCTGAAACAGGCAGACCTTGGACCCAGCCAATCGGATTCAAGCATGCGCTGTTTGAAGTGGTGAACGATGTGGTGAGTCGCGCTGAAGACTTGGATGACCCTGCCGCGATCGTTAGCGCAATTGCCGGAACAAACCTATCCACCATAGTCGGCAGCGTCAACTGGTCTAAAGGTCCTGTGAAGAACGTGACAAAAACACCGTTGGTGGCAGGTCAATGGCAAAAACAGGGTGATGGATTGGAGTTGGTTATCACAGCAAACGGCGGTGCTCCCGAAATACCGGTCGGTGGTGAGCTGCAGCTGATCTCTTGATATAAGTTATCTAGTCAAGCGTTAAGAGCCTTTGAGCGCATCTGCCAATAATGTTCTGGCCCTGTCCGAGATCTCGAAATCATTTGGGGCGGTGACGGTGGCAGATGCGGTCAGCTTCGAGCTGCCCGCAGGCCAAGCGTTAGGCATAATCGGGCCAAACGGGGCTGGTAAGACATCACTGTTCAATCTAATCACTGGAACCCTTGCCCCGGATTCAGGAAGGGTCCAGTTTGCGGGAAAAGATGTTACCCGCATGGCAGCAGCAATGAGATGCCGATTAGGTATTGCTCGTTCTTTTCAAATTCCTCAACCTTTCACAGGTATGAGTGTGTTTGAAAATGTGCTTGTGGGTGCCCGGCATGGCGATGGCCTGTCGAAGCCTAAAGCCAATATCCGTTCTGTTGAAATCCTCGAACAAACAGGCCTTTTGGAAAAAGCGAATGATGTAGCTGGGCAGCTCACGTTGCTCGAACGCAAGCGGCTTGAGTTAGCTCGAGCGTTAGCTGCGGGTCCGGAGCTCCTGCTACTGGATGAAATTGCGGGCGGTTTAACAGAGCACGAATGTCAGTCGTTGATTCAAACTATTGAAGAGATCAAATCCACCGGTGTCACGATCGTGTGGATAGAGCATATCGTTCATGCCTTACTGGCGGTAGTCGATCGGTTGATTGTCATTGATTTTGGTCGAGTTGTTGCCGATGGCGAGCCAAACATCGTTATGCAAAGTCAAGTTGTGCAAGACGTGTATATCGGTTTGGACGCAAATGCTTAAAACCGATCAGCTCAAAGCCTACTATTCAGATTTTCAGGCACTGTTTGGCGTAGATATAACGGTTGAAGAGGGCGAAATCGTTGCAATCATCGGCGCAAACGGCGCCGGAAAATCTACCATTATGCGGGCTGTCACGGGCTTATTACCCTGCGAACCAGACATGGTTCAATGGCGTGGCAATTCCATTGGCCATTGGCGTGCTGATCAAGTCGCGGAACTAGGGATCAGTATGGTCCCTGAAGGTCGTCAACTGTTCCCTTCGTTGAGTGTTGAAGAAAATCTTTTGATTGGTGGGCGCAGTAAACGCACTGGTAAGTGGTCACTAGAGAGCGTGTATGAGTTATTCCCTGTTTTGGGGCAAAGACGATCGCAGGCATCCACCTCTTTATCGGGTGGACAGCAACAATTGGCCGCAATTGGGCGGGCATTAATGTCGAATCCGGACATTATTCTGTTTGATGAGATTAGTCTAGGGCTTGCTCCGATTGTTATCCAGCAGCTCTATGAGGCGATGCCTGAAATAATTTCAGAAGGTGTCAGCGCGGTCATCGTGGAGCAAGACATAAATAAGGCTGTATCCATTGCTCATCGAGTGTATTGTTTGTCAGAGGGGCGAGTGGCACTTCAAGGAAAGTCCAATGAGCTGGGCCGTGACGAGATAGCTGCGGCCTATTTTGGAATCTGATTTATGGAACTCACCAATGCCATTATTCAAGGTATTTTACTCGGCGGTTTATATGCTCTATTTGCTGCTGGGTTATCTTTGATTTTTGGCGTGATGAGACTTGTTAATATTGCCCATGGTGACTTTATTGTGCTTGCCGCATTTGTCACTTTAACCATAACTTCTGCATTACAGATTAATCCGGGATTCGGTTTACTATTGGTGGTGCCGATAATGGCCCTGGTGGGTTATCTTCTACAGCGGCTGGTACTCAATCGGACTTTGGGGGCAGATATTTTGCCACCATTATTGGTCACCTTTGGTTTATCTGTAATTATCCAGAATGCCTTACTCGAAGGTTATTCGGCTGACCCACAAAAACTTAATGCCGGTTCAATTGAAACGGCTAGCTTTGCTGTCGGCAGCATTAATATTGGTTTCCTGCCGTTGATCATGTTCCTTACCGCGGTGGCGGTTATCGCCGTTTTGCAATGGATTTTTTATTACACCTCTTTGGGAAGAGCGTTTCGCGCAACCTCGGATAACGCCGATATCGCTCAGTTGATGGGGTTGAACAAGGCTCACGTATTTGCCATGGCGATGGCTTTGTCAATGGCCGTGGTTGCCATAGCAGGCGTTTTTTTAGGAACACGAACAGCGTTCGATCCCGCGAGTGGTCCAGCAAGGCTGATTTTTGGCTTTGAAGCGGTCATCATCGGCGGTTTGGGAAATCTTTGGGGCACTCTTATTGGCGGAGTGATACTCGGGGTGGCCCAGGCGATAGGGGGCAGCATTCATCCAGGTTGGCAAGTGCTCAGTGGGCACATTGTCTTTTTACTCGTGCTAGCTGTTAAGCCGCGTGGATTGTTCCCAAGGGTAGAACATTGAACATAAGTGTCTCATCCACTCGGCCATCCACCTATGTGTTTGGCGTATTTATGCTCGTTGCTATTGTGATATTGGCAACCGCGCCTGCGTGGGCAGGACGGGCTGATTTACGTTTAATAAACGAGATGTTGCTGTATTTATCATTGGCGTGTTTGTGGAATCTGTTGGCCGGTTTCGCAGGTTTGGTCTCTGTGGGGCAACAAGCTTACGTTGGCCTGGGGGGTTATTTGCTGTTCTCAATGGCAATGTTCGCTGACATCCCACCGATCTATAGTTTACCGTTGATTGCCGTAATCAGTATGTTGGTATCCATCCCCGTGGCGGGGCTGATTTTCCGACTTCGCGGTGCATACTTTGCCATTGGTACCTGGGTTATCGCGGAAGTGTTTCGGTTATCCGCTGCACAAATAACTGCACTTGGTGGTGGGTCGGGCACGAGTTTGCCCGTTGGCATTGTAAAGTCCATTGCAGACTCAAAGGCAGGTCGGGATAGTGCTATTTACTGGAGCGCGCTTTTACTTACCGTGGTGATAGTGTCTGCCTCGGTGCTCTTGTTACGCTCGCGTCATGGGATTGCACTGAAAGCCATTCGAGATAATGAATTAGCCGCTTCTTCGTTGGGTATTGCCATATGGCGAACCAAGTTCTTCGTCTATGTGTTGACAGCGGGGCTTACGGCTGTTGTCGGAGCCCTTATTTTTCTTCAGAAGTTACGCATTACCCCCGATGCCGCCTTCAATGTGAATGATTGGACGGCCTTTGTTATTTTTATCGTAGTTATTGGTGGTATTGGCACCCTAGAAGGTCCTATTATTGGAACGTTGGTATTTTTCCTATTGAGAGAGACTCTGGCTGACTTGGGGACCACCTATTTGATCATCCTAGGTGTGGTCGCGATTGTTATCATGCTTTATGCACCCCAGGGGTTGTGGGGTTTTTTGCGGAAGCGACTGAAACTGGAGCTATTCCCAATAACACCGCGCGTCGTACACAAAAGAGATTAATTCCTATGGCTCGACAAAAAACGATTATCACATGCGCCATCACCGGCGCTATTCATACGCCAACAATGTCTGATGCGTTGCCCTATACAGCTAACGACATCACGCAACAAGCGCTGGACGCAGCCGAAGCTGGAGCGTCGATATTGCATCTGCACACCAGAAACCCAGAAACTGGCGCAGTATCGATCGACCCTGAAGATTTCGCACCATTCTTGCCGCGTATAAAGCAGGCCAGTGATGCGGTGGTGAACATTTCCACCGGTGGTAGTCTGAAAACCTCCATTGAAGATCGCATTGCACCCGCTCAGCGATACTCCCCAGAAATGTGCTCCTTAAACATGGGATCGATGAATTTTTCATTTCATCCATTGGTCAATCGTTACAAAGAATGGAAATTCGATTGGGAAAAGGAGTATGTTGAAAATTCGGATACCTATATTTTCAGAAATACGTTTCGAGATATTAAAACCGTCGCGGAGGCGCTTGGGGGCGAACACAATGTCAAGTTTGAGCATGAGTGCTACGACGTAGGGCACTTATACAATTTGAAATTTTGCTTAGATACAGGGCTATTCAAAGCACCTATTTTTATTCAGTTTATTTTTGGCATACTGGGCGGTATCGGTCCCGAAGTGGATAACTTGATCTTCATGAAGCGCACGGCCGATAGACTGTTTGGTGACGACTACATTTGGTCGGTTCTTGGGGCTGGGGCTGCACAGATGCCTCTGGCTACAACCGCTAGCCAGATGGGTGGTAACGTGAGGGTTGGTTTGGAAGATAGTTTGTATATATCTCGAGGCAAATTAGCTCAGAGCAATGCCGAACAGGTAACTAAAATCAAACGGATAGTTGAAGATCTGGGGTGCGATGTGGCCTCTCCCGATGAAGCGAGAGAAATTTTAGACCTCAAAGGTGGCGACCGTGTTAACTTCTAGGTAAACAGTCTTCATAATAACAAATTCGTGATCGGTGGTACAAAAACATGCTCAACAGCGAAGACAAAGATGTCATCTGTGTCCTACTCGCTGGCGGGCAAGGATCTAGGCTGTATCCATTAACTGCAGATCACGCCAAACCCAGTGTTCCGTTCGGTGGAAAATATCGAATCATCGACTTTACTCTGAGTAACTGCTTACACTCTGGGATTCGCCGTGTATTAGTATTAACTCAATACAAATCACATTCACTGCAAAAACACCTACGAGATGCATGGTCGGTATTCAGCCCAGAGTTAGGGGAATACATCACGGCTATCCCGCCACAAATGCGAACCGGTGAATCCTGGTACAGTGGGACAGCCGATTCGATTTTTCAAAACCTATACTTACTGGAAAGAAGTGGCGCAAACCGTGTCGTTATTTTGTCTGCAGACCATGTGTATCGCATGGATTATGCCGCGATGCTACAAAACCATAATGACCTAGGAGCGGACCTATCCGTTGCCTGTATGCGCGTGCCACTTAACGAGGCAAGCTCCTTCGGCATTATGAGTGTTGATGGCTCTGGCAGTGTCACCGCCTTTCAGGAAAAACCCACCGATCCTAGCCCGATGGAAGGTGTGGATGATGCTGCATTGGCGTCTATGGGCATCTATATTTTCAATACCGATATTCTTATTGAGGAACTAACCAATGATCATGCCGATAGATCATCCTCCCATGATTTTGGGAATGATATCCTGCCGCGTATGATCAAAAGCCACAAAGTGTGTGGCTACCAGTTTGGCAGCAGCCAAGGTCGCGTGACACCAGATA
>JAHQVR010000277.1 GCA_019634245.1 Gammaproteobacteria bacterium | reverse complement strand
GTTAAAGATCTACTTAAAAGCGTCAGTCAGCAAACAGCTGCATTTGACGCTTGGGGCTTTGATTATTTGCCTTATTAGTCGACTGGGTCGACTGGGTCGACTGGGCCGATTCGGTTGACTCAGCCACTTTCTCAGATAAAACAGGAGCTTGAAACAACGCCTTATTTAACTCAAAATCGCGCCCCACAGCAATATTCGCTCGCTTGCACGCTAGCTGGAACCGAGTTTGAATAATGTCGGCACGAGGACCGGCACCGACCATACGATGCCCAAATTCTGCGTTGTTCAACCGGTCGTTTCGCATTGACCGAATGGCTTTTAATACGCGCGCTGCACGCAATGGATAGTGTTGCTGCAACCATTCTGGGAAAAGCGTTTGCAACTCATGAGGTAATCTAAGCGCAATGGCATAAGCTGCAACCGCACCGGCATCAGCAGCAGCGGCAACAATGTTGTCTATTTCTTCCTCGTTTAATGCTGGTATTACAGGCGAGATAGAAACACGCGTGGGAATGCCTGCCTTGGATAAGTTTTCCAGAATTTTTAATCGCCTATGAGGTGATGTTGCTCTTGGTTCTAGTTTTCTGGCTAATCTTGGGTTTAGCGTTGTAATCGACACGCAAGCAGAAACAAGATTCTGCCGTGACATATCCTTGAGGATGTCTATATCACGCTCTATCAACGAGGACTTCGTAATCAGATAAGCCGGATGACGCGCCTCACTTAACACACTAAGCACTTGTCGAGTTAGTTTTAATTTACGTTCCAGAGGTTGATAAGCATCGGTATTCACACCGATGGCAATCGGTTCGCATTGGTATCCCGGTTTGGCCAACTCCCGTTTCAGTAAGGTGGCAGCATCTAGTTTAGCGTACAGCTTCGTTTCAAAATCGAGCCCTGCTGAGTGTCCAAGCCAACTGTGTGTGGGTCTGGCAAAGCAGTATATGCATCCATGTTCACAACCACGGTATGGATTCAAAGATCGATCGAAGTGAATATCAGGAGAGCGATTTCGAGTAATGATGGTTTTACTTTTATCTTCCTGCCACTCGGTTTTGAGACGCTGCGTAATTGACCAGACGTCTTCATACCCATTCTCGGTGGGGACACTTTGGTAGCCACTGCTTTGGCTGCCTTTGATTTGGCTGCTTTTGAATTGGCCAGCACTCCCTGGGCAGTTGCTACTCGGCGAACCGTCAGTATGGTAACTATCAGTTTGCGACTCGTTAGTGTGCCAACCGTCATCCACAGGGTGAAGTGTATGGACTTCGAACCGGCCAGATTCGTTGCTGACAGCCCCGCGGCCCTTTCTGGTGCGCGCTCTATGCACTAAGCCCCCTGAATACTGTTTATATATACAGTATAATGTTTACACGGCTAATTGCAAGCGACAATGGACAAAATGTCTATCGAGTGACACTTGTAGGCGGGCCTTGCATGGGTGCAGACGGTCAGCCGGCCATCGCTTTGCCAGATGAAGCAATTCCCACTTTGTGATAGTGTCACCCACCAGCGGTAGCTTATCGAGCTGAACCGGTTTACTGTCGCTGCGGTGGCATTCACCCCTAAGCGGTAATTTCTTTTGAGCGCGACGCATTTCCCGGATGAGTAAAACTACAGCATGACTAATCCCGTTCATGGGAAAAGCGTCTTGCTGGGTTGTGCTGCCATGCTGGGCTCTACCATTCTCTTTTCCCTCATGCATGTTTGTGTTCGATACTTGAGCGCAGAGCTTCACCCATTCGAAATCGCATTCTTTCGCAATTTTTTGGCACTCATTTTCTTCTTGCCACTCATGCTCAAGAACGGCGCTGAGTTACTGATAACAAACAATTTGCGGTGGCATCTGCTTCGCGCAGGATTAAATGTTTTTGCGATGCTCATGTTCTTTTATGCGCTGTCAATTACTCAACTGGCAACAGTTCAGGCACTCAGTTTCACCGCGCCATTATTTGCAACCGTCATGGCAGTACTATTTCTGGGAGAGAAAGTCAGGCTGAGACGATGGATGGCAATTATTATTGGGTTTACCGGTGTATTAATCATTCTTCGACCTGGTATCCAGCCCATCGAATTAGGTGCCCTACTGGTGTTGGGTTCAGCCTCAATCTGGGCCCTTACCATGATCGTCATCAAGCACCTCTCCAACACTGATTCACCACTTACCATTACGGCTTATGTCACAATCTTTTTATCAATTCTGTCCCTGATACCGGCTATTTTTTTCTGGAAATGGCCACAAGGTTTACAATGGGGATGGCTGCTCTTCGCAGCCGGCACCGGCACGCTCGGTCAATTGTTGCTTGCAAAGGCATTTGCCTATGCGGAAACATCAATCGTACTACCGTTTGACTTTGCAAAAATTATTTGGAGCGCAAGTTTAGGCTATTTGCTCTTCGGCGAATATGTCAGCGTTTACACCTTTATAGGCGCGACCATTATTTTTTCCGGAGCTTGCTATGTTGCCGTTAGGGAAAGACAACTGGAAAAGTCTGCACAATCGTGATGCTTAATGACATTGTCACTAAGATCACGTCCAAAATGGTGGCCACTAGTCCATCTAAGTTATCTTAGCTTTCCGGCGCGACCAACCAGCCAAACGCCTGAAACGGCGACAAGCATACCGACCCAGGCGAGTGGATGCATCGGCTCTCCCAGCACTAACAATGCGATAAGAGCGGTACCTGGCGGTACCAGGAAAAACAACGACGTGACACGTGTTACCTCGCCCTGTCGAATCATCATTAGCAGCAAACTAATTGCAAGAATGGAATTGCACAATACGAGATACGCCAAGGCAAACAAGAACGATGGAGACAATTCGATTCGCATCGTTTCGGTAAGCATGGCGACAGGTAAGGTGCACATGAAACCAACCGAGTACTGAATCAAACTGCTAACAATAATATGATGAGAGACGCCGTAGCGTTTCTCCCATACTGTTGCCAGGCTCATGCCAAGCAAGGCCAGCACAGCAAACACAAATACTGACATGCTGACCAACTCAACTTCGTTATTGGCCAATATGACCCAGACACAACCTATTAGGCCAAGAAAAAGACCAAACCACCCTTTTAGGGATACTCGTTCATTTGAGATGTACGGCAAAGCAAGCGCCACAAGGATAGGTTGTAAGCTCGTTATAAGTGCAACACTGGCGGCCGACCCGCCATTGTTCATTGCAACCCAGGCGGCACCAAAATAAATCACCTGAATCAGAAAACCAACCCAGGCTACATGTAACCAGGCCCGCAAACCATTCGGGAATGCTGGTCGAACAAACAACAGGCAAGGCAATAGGCACAGAACCACTGAAAAATACCGTACGCTTAGAAGCGTAAACGGTTCCGCACCGGTGAAGCCTATTTTCGCAACGGTGAAACCGCCACACCACAATAGCAAAAACACCCACGGTGCTGATTTGGTAATGAAGCCCACTGACATGTTGTCACTTTACAGCGGCTACATTCAAACAACAGGGCTAGCACGCACATGACTTTAGAGCCAGTGGCCCAAATAGCAAGGCACGGTATCAAAAGAGAAACTATCAACGGGAATACTATGGTTATTCCCGCTGATAATTCTCTATGTCAAGGCTTTCAAGGTAGCTTACAAATTGTAAGCCTAGCGAATTGCGTTACCCATTGAATAAAGTGACCGCACCTGTATCGAATCGACCGCGGTTGGGAAACAAACCATTCAATTCCTCATCGTTCAAACCAAACCACGACCCCAGACTTGCGGCATACTGTTCAACTGATATGGTTGGGATCATCCTTGCACGCTTTTTCGTAAACCGGGGTGAATCGGGCTCGGGCTCCGGAACATCACCAATGATTTGTCCACCATTGATTCCGCCACCAACAACAAAGTGATGCGACCCCCAGCCATGATCGGTTCCATTACCATTGTCTGACAGCGTTCGACCAAAGTCTGACATGGTAAAAGCGGTAACGTCATCCCAGGCATTCATTTCAATCATCGCTTGCTTGAATGCGCTTAATGCACTCGACAACTCGCGATGCTTTTCAGGTAGATCGACAGATTGTGAAGAGTGCGTATCGAACCCACCCAGGGTGACATAGAAAACCTGTCTCGGAATACCCAGAACATTTCTCAAACCAATGGTTCTGGCAACAGCCGCAAGCTGGCTACCTAGCCTTGTGGGTGGAAATGGAGTCGGAAGTGGTGACGAAGCATCAAGGTAGGTTTGATACTCTTCGCGCTTTTGTATACCGCTTGACGTTGCATGCGTCGTATCCTGCCTCATGACATTATTCTCAAACGGATCTGCACTGGTTAAATACTCTCGGAAAAGTTGTCTGGCTGTATCAAAGCGGCTGTTCCATCCAAGCAAGTAGCGTTTCTCAATAATGGCTATTTCATCTTTGCCACCACTAACCGGCAAGCGAAATTGCGGTGTACTGCGGCTGGCAAGAAAAACATCAGTACCGGAGGCAGTTAAACCGGCAAACAACGCATTCGCCGTCGGGTTACTCGCCAGTGCGGCCTCAACAAATCCCCCCCCCATCCAAGCCTTGCGCCTTCTGTTGACAGTGATTGCCACGTGGACTGTTGGTCGTTGTGTGAAAACAAGCGCTCTGGAATAAGCCCACCCGATTCCATCGACAAGCGATTGGTTGGTTCAATCAGCGGCCCAACATTAGCGACAATTGAAGCATCGCCATCGTTGAACATGTCGCGTAGCTCTGACAACTCTGCAGGTAGTGCAAAAGCACGGCCACCCGAGAACGTTTGGCCTGTTTGCCCGATTCTTAAAAGATTCTGACGGTTTCGGGATGAATCCGCACTCTCAAAATTATAACTTCTAAGCAACTCCTGCCTGGCCGATGCCATCTGATTGAATTCGTTCTGATCAAACGGAAACAAGGTGTCGGCGTGGTCCATCCCCCCTTTTAAATTGATGCAAACCAAGGCTTTGTATCCGCCCGTTTCAGCAGCAATGGCACTTTTGGCACCAAAGCCGTGCACAAAGGCAGACGACCCAACCAAACCGGCTGCGGCGGCACATTTAACAAATTGTCGTCTTTCAGTTGAGTGAATCTCTGCCCAGTGAGTATTGTTGATTTTATTTTTCATGTTGTTTTCTCTTTAAACTTCAATGTAGGGACTGCTGATTGCTATTCGCCAGTTACATCTGCAAATCGCTTCCACTGTTCTTATCTACAATTTGCTTCTATTCGATGTATGGCATACTGAAATACCTTGCATTCACTAAAGCGTTGCATTTGCACTATTTACCATCACAGCCACAACAGCAGCGTACACACGGGACAATCGATCATTTTGTTCACTCTTTTCTTCTATAACAATACTGTTCACTATCTCCTCTATTCGAACTGCATCAAAATCACTGAGCGCACCGCCAGTCAGTAACGTGTTGAGATAAGACACAAGCGACTCAGGGTTGTTAGCCAACTGTACGGCCGCGTTGTAGTCAGGTACCAAAGACGGTTCGGAACCAGGATTTTTGGAACGTTGTACCGCGTACTTGGTAATAAAGTTCAAAAAGCCCAGTGCACTGCCTTCATTAACGATTTGCAATTCCGGTGTGGTAAGACCAGCCTCTCCTGAATTCGAATTAGGTGCTACAAAGCCTGGACGATAAAAGTTAAACACCGATCGAGGGCGCATTGGATGCTGAGCGAGCTTTTCTGTCGCACTGGATGTATCGTAAAGAGATCGTTCAAGACTGATTATGTCCACCGGTTTAGCATCGAATGCACGAAGCATTTGAACAAAGCGCAACACTGGCTCTCGCACTTTACCGGCAGTCAAATCAGCAGCGCCCGCCGGTTCAATGTGCGCAGAAGCATCGAGCAAAATGGCAGCAATAGTTGCTGTTAAATCACCACGTGAGCCACTGCCAAACGCCGTACCATCTTCAGATAAAAATGTACCTGACTCGAATGCTGTCGCAACGCGCCTCACGTATTCTGGCGATGGCGCTGATTCAGTAAACCGCTGAATGAGCTGTCGAGCAATAAATGGCGCCACATTGGGATGGTTGAACAATGTATCGATGGCAATGTTGATACTGTCCTTACCTGATGTTCCTGCAGGTATCACCGTACCAAGAAACGCTTTTTCCTTTTCCGAGTGCTGGTCTTCAAACATTTTTAAAGCTTTCATTTCATCCGGAATGGTATTTTTCGAGAAAAATTCCGAACGGTTATATGACAAACCAGTGAATACACGAGACAAACCCACCACATCATCGTTGGTGTACGTTTCAATTGTGCTGCCATTTGCATCCAGCTTCGGAGTACCATCCAGATTCAATTGAATTAATCCAATGCTGAACAACTGCATAATCTCTCGGGCGTAATTTTCATCTGGTTCTCGACCAGTACGCTCATTGGCTTTTCGATTTCTTAAATAGGTAAGGTACTTTGCCATCATTGGCGAGTGTGTAATGTCGTACAGCAGATCTCGGTAGTTGCCAAAGGCATGCTTATCGAGCAAGTCCACGTAATAGGCCATACGGAAAGAACCGTTTTTCCCTATATCAACATCTGACGCAACGATAATTTGCGACAAGGCATAGACCATACGGTTACGTAACTGATCATTGTCTTTAATCATGGACTGCCAGAATAACTGCGATGCCGGGCGGCCGCTCGGGGTAAGATTGCCCGGGAATGCAAGTTCAATCCCCTTTACGTAACTACGCCCTCTTCCTTTGCTAAATTGATCAGACATCCATTGACTGGCGTTTTTACCCACCCAAGATTCGATATCAGGCATGGTCGCGCCAAAGCCGGCTTGCATGAAAAATCGAGACACTTCTTCAACCGTATCCAGATCAGTCACATAGTCTTCATTAATTGTCATATCGACGACAGTTGATTCTTCGGACGAGGTGGTAGATGACTCCTCTGTAGACGACTCGTCAGTAGATGATTCGTCTGGAGACGATTCCTCTGAGTTTGTTGAGTCAGTTTCAGGCGGCATTTCAGATGCGGCTTCATCGATTAATGCACTGTCTATGGCAGCACCCAAAGATGGACCGCTACCCTCTGAGTCAATTCCAACAGCCTGCTCAGCTTCTCCTTCAGCGATAGCAGTAGTTGGTACTTCATTTGTCACTTCAGCGGATGCCTCTTCAGATTCCGCTATTTCCACTTTAAACAGTGGCACTCCTTCCTGCGAACACGCACTCATCAGAACCGAGATGGATATGAGTAGTAATGCGCGATGTCGATGTAGTCTCTTCATAATCTTTTCCATGTAAAGCTTGAATTAACAGAAAGGCATTGGCGTTTCCTGTTAAGACTCGTTACAGCGACTGCATCTGTATACAACCTGAATGACAGCAGTGTAAATTTGATAGCTTCTTCAAGCGGTCAGTATCTAAGGAGCGGCACAGGAAAGAACCCTGTAATGAATTGAGGTAAAATTGGTGTGAGGCTTAAAGACAATAGTGGTTAACCACCGCATTAAATTTCGAACAAGATGAGCACTTCTTAGAGAAAGTAATATGAAAACTGTCAACTTAGAAGAAAAACTGAACGTATTCGATACCCACTGGGACCCGCATGTCGTGAGCGACTACAATGACAACGATGTAATGGTTGTAAAGTTCAAGGGCGAGTTCCCATATCACAAACACGACAACACAGACGACTTCTTCCTCGTACTGGAGGGTGAAATGCAAATGGACATTGACGGAGAAGCGCCTCGAACGGTTAAAGCCGGTGAACTGTTTGTTGTTCCGAAAGGAGTAGTGCACCGCCCAAGAGCAGAAAACGAAGTTAAGGTGTTGCTTATCGAGCCCAAAGGCGAACCTAACTCTGGTGACTCAGATCGAGAACCTGCGAAAAAACCAAGAATATAATCTCGGCTACAAATTATGGTAAGGGCCGCTTACGCCTTAGGGAAAGCGACCCGCTTTCATTACCATTCCAGGCACTGTTTTACCCAATACCTGTTCAACGAATTGCGCCGCTTCAATAGCAGTATCAAGATTAACACCGCTTGATACCCCTGCTCGATCAAGCATGTAAAGTAAATCTTCAGTAGCGATGTTGCCTGTTGCTGCAGGGGCAAACGGGCAACCTCCAACACCACCAAAACTCGCATCCAGTGCGGAAACACCGGCTTCTAACCCCGCCCATGCATTGGCAATGCCTGTATTGCGCGTATTGTGCAGATGCAAGCGAATTGGCACATCGGGGAATCGCTGTTTTACTGCCTGAATACGTTCTTTAATGTCCTTAGGTGTTGCAACACCAATGGTATCGGCAAGGGCTAGCTCAAAGGGTTCTGATTTCATACAGCCATCGACTACGTGTAATAGACGATCGATACTCATTTCACCTTCAAACGGACAACCAAACGAGGCTGCAATGGTAACGCCGAGCTTTTTAGTGGCATCTGAATCGAGTGCAAGCTTATTAAAAAGCGTAATGCCATCTGCAGTATTAGTCCCCTGGTTTCTCAGACTAAACGTGTCACTGGCAACAACCACAAAGTTGATTTCATCAAGATTGGTATGGCTTGCTCTCTCGAACCCGCGTTTATTCAAAGCCAGACCGATGAATTGACACTGAGGTGCTGTTGGCAAGGCATCGCAAATGTCATCTGCATCGGCCATTTGCGGCACACGCTTTGGATTCACAAAGCTGGTGACTTCCACCCTTGCTGCGCCAGAATCAACGGCATACTGAATAAGCTTGAGTTTCTCCTCCAATGTCAACAGGGTTTTTTCGTTTTGAATACCGTCTCTTGGAGAGACCTCTATGAGCTCAACTTGCTTTTGCATTCTATACCCACGTTCTAATTAGTTTCGCTGGATTGCTGTTACGCTGGATTGCCGTTGTGCAGGATTGCGAATATGCCGGTTTGCGCTTTTGCAAGATTGCGCTGTTGCTATGAAGCGCTTAGGCCGGATAGCTGGATGTCCAAATGGCTTGGTCCTTATCCACTAACACAGCGCGAATACCTTCAATAAAATCAGGGTGTCGAACCATCTCATCTGCAGCCTTCAGCTCCATTGCAAGACAATCCTTCAGAGACATTGTCGCAGCTTTTTTCAGTAATTTCCTTGTATAACTAACTGCGTAAGGTGAAACGGAATGCATTCGCTTTAACAGCTTTTCGGCATCCTGATTCTCTGCCGCGGCGTCCTGAAGATTCCGCAACAACTCACTATCAGTGTCCGCTGAAAACCACGCTGCGCGTAAATGATACCGTTCACTACTCTCACCTGCAGTAATGTCTTCAACTCTGCTTGCCCAAGCGTTTAAGCTCTCACTCAAATGCTTAGAACCCTGTTGCTCAAGGTGCTCACAGAGATCGTCCCAATAGGACTCGTCGATAAAATGCGTGGCGAGCCCCAGCGCAACAGCTTCCTGGCCGCTGATTGGCACACCTGTGAAACCAAGCCACAACCCTGCTTCAAAGGGCAAACGCGACAGAAAATGGGTTCCACCCACATCTGGAAAAAATCCGATAGCCGTCTCCGGCATAGCCAGCTTGGTTGAATCGGAAACCACCATGACCGAGCCATGCACAGTGAGACCGAGTCCACCACCCATGGCAATACCCGGCACCAGAGAGACATACGGCTTTGCACACTCGCTAATGTGCAAATTGAGTGCGTACTCTTCTGCGAAAAAGCTTCGTAGTCCCTGCCAGTTCTCAGCAAGTGCCATGTCGCGCGTTGCTTTCATATCCCCACCGGCACAAAATGCTCGTTTCTCGTTGGTGCGAATAACAATCACTTCAACATCGGTGTTCGATTCGTGCTCTTTAATTCCGGCATGAATACGTCGAATCATATCCAGGGTAAGCGAGTTGAGAGCCCGCGGTCGATTCAGGGTAATGTAACCAACCTTACCGGTCCGCTCAATCAGTACAGTTTCCATTGCCAACGCAGCGCTATGTTTCACAGCCGTTATTGTATGCCAAGCGCTACGGTGAGGCTACGCTGCCAAACGACGACCAAGTGAACGCAGCCCGTTAAGAGTGGCCAGGTAAGAGCAAACAGTTTGGCTAGTGTGGCGAGAACAGCGACAGTGACTACTTTACATCGAGGTACACAACGAGGTTCACTGTTGTGTCTACCGGAAACTGATCAACGGTACGCCGACCCACTGTGGTGAAATTGGCGACAAAGCCGTTCTCATACAGGGCTTGTACCGAGGCTGGCAAAACAAATGCCCCATCATCAGATAGCTCACACTGATACGAAGTGAATTCGCCATTAAGTTCGTTAAGGTGACCAGCGTAAAGATACACTCGACTTTGGCGATTGATACCCTGTGTTAACGGTTCCCATTGCAATTCAGGTGTTTCAGCGACGTTCACAAGCGCTTGTTTCAGCTCTGCTGACAAACGTGGTGGTTTATTCCATTGGAATTGAACAGCCGGATACACGCCGCCCGCAACAGCTACCAATAATTCAGAAGGAGGAATCAACGAAGTCGAATCCGTTATTCCGGATGTGTACTCACTATCGCCCGACTGTGTGGCATCGGCTGTCAGTGACAAAAAGGAGCCCTCGCCTGAGAACAGCTCAATGGTCTCTCCCGCATCCACTGCAGCCACTTGAAGAACACCATCGCCCTCAGGTTCCAGCAAGTGATCGACTGGCTGGTTCAGGAAGTCGCTATTTATCGTGGTTTGTAAAACGGATACTTCGCAGGCGTCGAGCGCATCTGCCTGTCGCCATACCAATGCGCTTTCAATGGGGTTCGCCGTT
>JAHQVR010000276.1 GCA_019634245.1 Gammaproteobacteria bacterium | reverse complement strand
TTACAGGATGAAAATTGAAAAAGAAATGGGTTTTACCCATGCTGATTTCTTCCGGTTGCTGCCGCGAGCAATGGGCGAGACTCCTTTCGAGATTAATGGGTTGGTTGTAAATTGTCGATTACCAACAGGTAGTTTAAGAATTACTCTTGGTGAGGAACGTGAAAGGAGATTGGTATTGCTTGTCTTGCCATGTACTAGCGTTACTCTTGAATTTGAAGACGTTATGGAAGAAGACCGTGAAAGATTCCTCAAATATTTCAATTTACGATTCATGAAAGGGCTAGGATAATTCATAAATAAAATAAAAAATAGAAATTAATAACCGTATGAATAGCAATTTCGTGCGTACAAACCTAACAAAAGCATGCAGCGGACAATTGACACAAAGCGCGAACATGGGCTCTGCCCATAACCACGACCTGTGTCATTTGCGCTGTATTGGTCTACGCGTTTAATTATATGTGTGGTTAGAGCCAGAGGTGCCCCGAGTTAGAGCGGAGGGGTATAAATGCTTGTTTAATGGTGGCCAGGGACAGATTCGAACTGCCGACACGGGGATTTTCAGTCCCCTGCTCTACCAACTGAGCTACCTGGCCATTTTTGATGTTTTTAGGGCGCGTTGCCCGTCGCCGAGCTCTGGCAGAACGCCGATCCCACGCGAGCACGCACAATACCACAACCCCTAGGCTCTTGGGCAAAATTGGGGCTTTTCAGCCCACTTTCTGGCACCCATTTCGCGTGTCCGATCCACCCTTTCTGGCATCGAGCTTGCCTACTTATTGGGTGCCCGATCATCGATGATCGAGGGCTGATACCAGAACTAAGGAAAGTTCGATCTATGCAGAAACGCTCCTCTGCCGCATTAACGAAGTTCGGCCAGCTGGTTGAGAGAATTTCAGATCTCGACACCACAGCCGAGATTTACGCCTGCATTGCGGACTTTGTCCCCACTGTGCTCCCCGCCGAACACGTGACCATCACCCACTTTTCACCCGAACAACGCGGTATCGTCGTTCAAGCAGTGTATGCGAACCCCTCTTCCCAGCTTGATATTTGTGTGGGGCAGGTGTTTTCGACCAGGAAAACATACGATTCATTTACCGATAGTGTCGCTGTACCCATCATTTATAACCCGGCAGAGAATCTCGAACGCGATATCAACAAACTACTGCATGAGGCAGATTTTATTTCTGTTCTCGTCGTGCCCATTGTGACTGGTCGGGAAATCATTGGCACGGTGAACATCGCCTCCCAATCCCACGAGTACACCCGTCAGGATCGATTCACGTTGGAACAAACTGCGGCCATACTGGCCATCGCAGTCTCTTACGTAGATGTTTTTCAGTCGCGCAAAGAATCTGCACGACACCGCCTGTACGCCGAGCATCTTGAATACTTAAACGAACTCAGCGAGGAGCTATTAAGAGCACCATCCACTCAGGCAGCATTAAACCTGGCAGCCGACTGTGCCACCAAGTTGGTGGGTGCTAAACGCGTTAGTTTTTGCGCACTGGATGACGATCCAAATTTCGTCACCATTGAAGCGCTGGTAGGCTTGAGTACAGATCGAATAGGCACCCGCCTTACTTTGGAGGCCTCGGGTCTGGAACAAAGCTTAGTGGAACGAACCTACTTTCATGCTACCGATCTACTCCACTCTCCCATCAAAGCACACCGGTCCCTGGGAGAAGCCGGCAATAACCATGTGTGGTCATATCCTATCTTCAGCCAAGATAAAACCAAACGCTGTTTTAACATCACTGCACCCGATACTGATTTACACATTGAAGATGCCATCTCGGCATTGGATACATTGGCTCGATTGCTAAATTCAACACTGGAGCGCATCACCGCTCAGCAGGAAATGACTCGGCAAGCTAAATCCGACCCACTGACAGGATTGTGTAACCGCAAAGCGTTTCATGAACGGCTAGATCTTGCTATCAGGAATAGTGTTTCCGAAAACTGCACTTGCATTCTGTACTTGGATCTCGATTTATTTAAAAACGTCAACGATACGATGGGTCACATTGTAGGAGATCAAGTTCTCAAGGATGTGGCAAACCGCATCAGTGATTACCTAACGTCCAACGATACTCTAGCCCGTATTGGCGGGGACGAATTTATGATTCTTCTAACGCAACTGAAAAATCGACCCAGCGTTGAATCTATCGCCGAAGACCTGATTCGCATCATTGGCACACCTATTCCGCTAGACTCACAAGAGATCACCATCGGCGCCAGTATCGGAATTTGTCATTACCCTAATCACGGATCAACGTCTGCAGAGTTAATAAAGAATGCGGATATTGCGATGTACAAAGCCAAAGATTCCGGTCGAAATCAGTTCTATGTCTTCACCGAAGCCCTGGCCCATGAACTCTCCTACCGATTGCTACTGCAAAAAGATCTTGTTGCGGCCATCGAAGAAGGACAATTCTCCTTGGTGTATCAGCCGCAAATCGATATTCATTCGTTAAAGGCCGATTGCCTGGAAGTACTGCTACGTTGGGAACATCCCACGCTGGGTTGGATTCGCCCCGATATCTTTATTCCGATTGCGGAACACTGCGGATTGATCGGACAAATCACTGACTGGGTATTGAAAAAGGCGTTTGAAGAAATCAAAACATTAGAACAAACACATCCGCAGATGCGATTAGCCATCAATGTGTCGGCGGTGGAGTTTTCTCCACAACACAATTTACTCGACCGTTTACAGCTTGCCGTCAATCAGGCGGGCATCGATCCACATCGGTTGGAAATTGAGCTGACTGAAACCGCCTTTTTAAAACACGCTGATCACGCCGAGAAGCTAGCCCGCCAACTCGCCGAGTTTGGCATTAGTATCGCGATTGATGATTTTGGCACCGGCTACGCATCGTTGAGCTATCTGGTGCAACTGCCAATCAATTGCATCAAAGTCGATAAATCGTTTGTCGATGATGTCGAGCACGATTTAAAAAAGCAGGCAATCATCAAAGGCATTATTGCGATATCACAGGGCCTGGATCTTATCTGCTTAGCCGAAGGTGCTGAAACCGTTGAGCAATTGAATTGGTTAAAAGCAGCCGGGTGCGATAGCGCTCAAGGGTATTTGTTTTCAAAACCAGTAAGTCTGGGTGAGCTGCCCGACGTGCTCACCACACTCATTCCTACGGAAGCGCAAGCGGCATAAACGGCCCACTAGGCTTCGGGGACAAAATCCGGGGGTGGTGCAGCATCGTCACTGAAGAGAAACTTTTCCATCTCTTCTTCTAAAAATTTACGGGCTTTTGGGTCGACCGGTGTTAATCGATATTCATTGATCAACATCGTCTGATGACCAATCCACATCTGCCAGGCTTCCTGAGAAATGTTGAAGTAAATCCGTTTACCCAAATCCCCTGGATAGGTTGGTCGCTCGAGCCCTGGAAGCTCCTTGTCTAGCTTGGCACATTGGACCATTCGCTCTGTCACACACGTTCTCCTGTTAGCAGCTTTAAGAGTTTGGCCACCGGGGCTGCGATGCCGCCGGGAAGCGATCCCTCATTATCCCACCAGTGATGCTGATCTGTCTCGTTCAATCGCGGGGTTTGTTGGGCTAAAGTGAGCTGCCGGACATCAATATCCAGATGATAATGACTGAACGTGTGCCGAAATCGCGCCACCGACTCAGCCTGATGTGTCGTGGCTGTTAGGCCTTGTTGCAGAAGCCAATCAGGTAACGCCTCCAATGTGTCGATTTCTGGCAAGCTCCACAAACCTCCCCAGATACCCGAATCAGGACGTTTTTCCAATAACAGTGCCCCTTGTGTATTGTGTACCGCCAACATCACCGTTTGCTTCACCGGTTTTTCACGCTTCGGCTTCTTGCCCGGGTACTCCAAAGGATTGCCCTCGTTGTAAGCAGTGCAGTTGGACGTTAATGGACACACAAAGCATTGAGGCTTGGTTCGTGTACACAGCGTTGCCCCTAAATCCATCATCGCTTGATTGAATTCACCGGTGCGCTTCACCGGTGTCACTGTTTCACTGTGTTGCCACAAGGTGTTTAACACCGCTTGTTTACCGGGCCAACCAGGCACCGCAAAGTAACGCGCTAATACTCGCTTTACATTGCCATCTAAAATAGGTGTTGGTGCGCCTTGCGATAAACTTAAAATCGCACCTGCGGTGGATCGACCGATACCCGGTAACACCACCAACTCATCCACCGACGATGGCCATTGTCCAGCGTGTTCACTCATCACCTGAATCGCGCAACGATGTAAATTTCGCGCTCGTGCGTAGTAGCCTAAACCCGACCAATGCGCCAGCACATCATCGATGGGTGCATTGGCTAAATTTTCCGTGCTGGGGAAGCTCTCCATAAACCGTTTGTAATAAGGTATCACGGTAGCCACTTGTGTTTGTTGCAACATGATTTCCGACACCCACACACGGTAGGGTGTTGGGTTCTGTTGCCAGGGCAAGTGCTTGCGGCCGTGCTGCTCGAACCAATCGAGCACAGCCTCGGAGAATGAATCCGTCGTAAATGCCGAGTCGTTCAAAAGTGATTATTCGATAACTAGAAGTCAATCAGGTTCCACCAGTGTAAGGCAAACCGACGAGCTTTACCTTAAGTATCAGGGAAATAAATGTATACCGGCTTGGAGTTGGGTCTACCTCGCTCATTTTCGTGGGGGAATACCGTCGGGCGACTGAGTGGTCAACGTATGCATAAATAAAAACTGTCCGCACATAAAAATAACTAGCTCGTAAAAAAAGCCAGTTTAGGTAGGATGAGGGATCTGGTTATTTCTCGCGCAAGGAGCATCACTATGGATTTGGCGGTCAAAAACTCTAATGTTCCGGAAACCGTCAGCCTGCTCTGGCCCGGTCTAATCATGTGTGCCATTATTGCGGTGGCCGCTCGATTCTTATCCGATCACTACCAAGCACCGACGATGTTGTTTGCCTTACTGCTCGGATTAAGTTTGCATCATCTGTCGGAAGATCATAAAACGCTACCGGGTGTCGAATTCTCATCCTCTGTGTTACTGAAATGCGGCGTTGCGCTACTCGGGCTGCGCTTGACGTTTGCCGATATCACATCACTCGGACTCGAAATCACTGCATTGGTTTTTCTGGGTGTCTTTCTAACAATCGCCGCTGGCGTACTGCTGTCTTATTCGGTAGGACGTAAACTTAAATTTGGGATACTCACAGGTGGTTCTGTCGGTATTTGCGGCGCATCCGCTGCCCTGGCGATCTCTTCAGTGCTGCCAAAAACCGAAAACAGCGAAAGAGACACAGCCTTCACCATCGTGGCGGTGACCACGCTCTCCACCGTGTCCATGGTTCTGTATCCGATCATCGCTGACAAGATTGGGTTCGATCACAACATCACGGGTATTCTGCTTGGCGCCACCATTCACGATGTCGCCCAAGTGGTCGGTGCCGGTTTTTCGGTCTCTGAACAAAGTGGCAATACCGCCACCGTAATAAAACTCTTTCGAGTCTCTTTATTGCTGCCCATTCTGCTGTTACTAACCGTGTTCTACCACAGTGAAAAAAAAGCGTCGGGTGCCGCCAACATGCCTTGGTTTATCGTAGGGTTTGCGGCGGCCACCACCGTGAACAGTCTGGGGTGGGTGCCGTCGGGAATCCATCAGGTGCTCTCCTCCTTATCGTCGTGGTTGCTGGTGATTGGGATCGTTGCAATAGGTATTAAGACGTCGTTGAAGAGTCTTAAGGATGTCGGTGGTACCGCGTTGTTGGTGGTGACGGTGGAGACCGTATTTCTGCTGATATTCATCAGCCTGGTGTTACACATCATCACAACCCCCTAGGCATTAGTCGAAAGTTTGCTTGCCTGTCTGTCAGCATTAATGGTTAACTGGATGTTGGCTTTCCCTGACAAATCAACTGAACAAGAATAACAAAAGGAATTACCACCAGTGCCTAGTAATAACTGTCTCGCCTGCTCTATCGCTCTTTGCACTTCATTCGAACTGCTGTCCTGCGGTAGCCGTTTCAAGTGGGGAAACTCCCTGCATCGTAGCATCCGTTGATAAAAAACTGGTTGTGCCATGATTGCAGCTATAGAAACACTCACTCGCTATCCAGTAAAAGGCTTAACAGGCGAGATACTTAATACCGTGACCCTGGAACCGGGCAAAGGATTTCCTGGCGACCGGCGATTTGGATTCGCGCGCCCCGACAGCGGGTTTGACCCTGCAAACCCGAAACCGTTACCCAAAACTAAGTTTTATATGCTGGCACGCGATGCATCGTTAGTGAAACTGCACACCGAACTCGACGAATCCACTGGAACTCTTTCCCTTACTTCATCCGAACGTAGCGGTCGATTTGACATTACCACCGACCAAGGCAAACAGGATGCGAGCGTTTTTTTAAAAACCTATTTATCGTTACCGAACGACGAAACTCCACAATTGTATGAAGCCTCACCGCACCGCTTTACCGATGTGTCGGTTG
>JAHQVR010000004.1 GCA_019634245.1 Gammaproteobacteria bacterium | reverse complement strand
TCATCATCGAACAAGGGTAGGCGATGGAAATTATGACTGGTTTTCTGAGCTCGCACGCCGAACGAGCGATATTCGTCTTCTGTCCAGGAGATTGGGAATTCGGAGGATGACATGGATGCAGATTGCCACAATCCGAGAACAAACAACAGCTATGGGACGACAATATTCCCCCGTTTCGCTTGGCCCCAGAATAATGAGAGAGAACTCACAGTTCAGCGCTGCAGGTTGCAGACTTTTTTATATCGATTACGAGAACGAGCTTAAACTGAGACTCCGAGACTAATGCGAGCGCTTTCGTGACTGCTGATCATCTAGTTCGGCGACAAAGTCATCTAGGGATAAGCCCTTGCACAACGCATCACGCATTATGTCCTGCTGACTAGGTGGCGCCATACCCGTTAAAGGCGAATCCACATCCAGGTTTGCCGGAAACGGATAGCCTTCAGCAGTCGCGGCAACCACAGTATCGATATCAAACTCGGTTAATGCCTCCGCTTGCTTCATGCTCAACAGAGTTGGATAGACAGCCTTCGAAATCCTTGCCCGATCCACAATCTCTATGGATCGACCATACGCTGAACCCACTTGCAACAAATTCGCAAAGCGATGAATATCTTGAGTGTTGTTGTCCCCTGCTGCATGGAATGTAGCGGGATTGAAAAAAAGCATATCGCCTTTGTCCAAAGACAGTTGCTGGTAGTTGGATTCAAAATACGCTTTGAATTCATCGCTATGGATTGCCATGTATCCGGGTAAATAACTTTGAGAATACGGCAGCAACTTGGTTGGCCCGGATTCAATCGGCATATCTGAATGCGCAATGGCCCCCTGCAAGGTCAAGTGCGCGGACACCTGATGTTGGGTGGCTGGGTATTCTTGGAGTTGCTCAACGCCCTGAAACCCCATGTGATAATCCCGATGAGGACTTTGCGCTTTACCACTGGGATGCACCACATTCGCCTGCATCGTGATTTGATAGCCTGTACCTAACCAGGATTCACTGAGCCGTCTGACGATACTGTTAGCGTTATAGCGAGCATATAATTCAGGTGATTTCATACACAATTTTTCATGCGAATTCCAAATCCTGGAATTGGCACCCGCTGCAGAAAAGTGATCTCCCTTGCCAGCGTATTCGGTTTTTTCATGCTCAATGATGTTATTAAGCTCGCTGGTAACATCATCGAGAAGCTTGATGTCAGATATCCCTTTGCGAATAACCACCGCACCCGCACCGATGTCGAACGTACGATTCATTTCAGCCATATAGGGCATTGCAGTATTAAACTCTGCAAACACGGCACGCAATTCATCCCCGTCATAAAAAGGAATACCGGCAATCAAATCAGTCGCGTGGGAATAATTGATATTCGACTGTTGAGCGTCAATATGCGCAATGAATTCATCCAAGCTGAAGCTCGAACTGTCAAACCATACATTGGCCACATTAGCTGATTGCATCTTCACCTCCTCACATCTTAACTAGCTCGTCTGAAGAGATTGTGCCAAATTCCAGACTTTAGAATCAATGGTAACCGGGTCTTCCACGGATCGTTGCGATCCCGGCAATCGGGCGCCCTGTTGCGACTCTACCGCCTCGGCCAGGGCTTTAATTCGCTCATGAAAAAGATCACCGGCCATAGCGGTTGGATCGATGAGCAAATAGTATTGGCCAAGATCGTGCGGTGGACCATCAGCAAGCTTCAGCCCTTTTACATTCATTGAGCTCACTGAACCCGTCACCGCTGCTGCCAGTACTTCCGACATGAGCCCAAAGCCAAAGCCTTTGTACCCACCAGCCGACACCAGTGTTCCATCCAAAGCCGCTGCTGGGTCGTCCGTTGGATTACCCGCGGAGTCAACCGCCCACCCTAAGGGGATTTTTTCACCCGCTGCTTTGGCCATCGTTATTTTTCCTAATGCCACGGCGCTGGTGCTGAAATCGAACTGAAAAGCAACTCCCCCTTCTGCAGCCGGTATTGACATCGCGATTGGATTGGTGCCCAACACCGCTTTATTGCCGTTGGGAGGAGACACCACAGCCGATGCATTCGTAAAGCCAATGCCAATAAACCCATGTTGAGCAATCTGCTCAGTAAAAAAACCCAATGATGTACAGGTGTGGGAATGACTCACCGCCAATGTCGCCGTACCTGAGTTTCTAACTACTTCCGTGGCAACGGGCAGACCGCGACTGAATGCTGGTTGAGCAAAGCCCTGACGAGCATCCACTTGCACCACGGATGTTTTAGGCTGTAAGACTAAAGGTTCAACAGATCCATCGACACGACCCGACTTGAGTTGGATACAGTAACTTTCCAGATAATAAAGCCCACAAATGAGGTTTTTGTTGGCTTCGGCAACTCTTATGGCTCCTGCGACTTCACTGGCCACCCAGTCGGCTGCTCCGTGATGACACAAGGCCGTCTTGCTGACCGCTTCAATGTCTTCAAGAGAGACGGATACTGTGCTCATGGCACGACCAGAAAGCCGTAAAGGCTAAGAATTAGAAAAGATTAGGCCAGAGGGCAACCTACACTTTAATTTTAGCCGCAGGCTTAGTCAGTATCTGTTGCTTCTGCTGCGAAATCTGTGGTGTACGTTTTCCACAACCAGTAGGATCCGCACCTTCGCCAGCATCGCTATCAGAACCATTGCCAGCGACTTTTTTCTCTCCAGCGGCCCGATCGCAGTCATCGGCGAAAGTGCTGCCGGTTGCGGATATGGCTCCACCAGCAACTAAAAGTGCTGCACCCCGACGGATAAACTTGCGGCGTCCGCTACCGGTGTGAACTATCACGGTATCTTCTTCTTTCATACTCATGACGCTAGCAGAAGCCCCCGAACGCTGTCAAGTCGCAGAGTTACACGGTAAAGATTACATATTCATGAATCAATTGCATACATAGGGCGATGCGCTGTTCATTGGTTAAATCCGGTATTTCATGGGGGTAAAACACTTTTTCAGTGTCTTTACCGGCTTCTGACAACAACCAATCTACGCCACCGGCCAACGGATCGTTAAACTCGATGACGCGACCGAACAATCTCAGCCGGACAGATGATTCTGATGCCTCCCAGTTAAGCACACTACCGATCTGAACTCTTATGCCGTCATCGACCCCTATGGCTTGAATGGGAGTTGCATTTTGAAGCGCAGTATCAGCCAGATCAGCACTGTCTAATGCAACATCATCGTGCAGGCTTGAGTATGCACGCTGTACCAGCTCCGGTGGCGCTATGGCAGAAAGCTCGGCAGGTTCCAGCCAGTCATCTGTCACGTCAACACCACCCGCCTGATCGTCAAATCTGACGGGAATCGATTCTCGCCAACGAGGATTTTTGGCAACTGTAAGATCAAATAATCGGTGCACCAGATCCGCTTTAGTTTGCGCGTAGACTCCCAATGTGACATGCAGCGAGGCCACGTCATCACTGGCGATCGCATCATGAAATACGCCTCTGGGGATATACAAGGTATCACCTGCATTTAGGACTAGCTCTTCAACAATCGCCCCTGCTGAATGTTCTTGTTTTGAGAATCGTTCTTCTGAGAACGGCAACAGTAAATTATTTTCATAGAGCCGAAATGTCTTTTGGCCAGAGATTTGGAGGATAAATACATCATGAGAATCGTAGTGTGCATTAAACCCCTGAAACCCCGGAGGCGAATAATAAACATTGGCCTGGGACGGTAGCATCAATGATGCAGTCGTATTACGACACAGCTCTTGCAAACCAGAAATCGATTTATGAGCATGGGCCCAAACGATCGAGGCGCCTGCTTCATGCAAGGCCCAGGCTTGGTCGCGAACAATGTTATTCGAAGTATCAGAGTATTGATGTTTATCAATTTGTTTGCTGTGCTGTGTCAGCTGCACATCTGGGTAACGCAACTCTGCGCTATCAAACGCCGACATATAACTTCCCAGGGATAGATAAGAGTCAAAAAAATGGGTATCCGAGCGCTGGATGTGCAGTGTTTGGTCTTCCCAATACTGCTGCAGGAATTGATCGATCTTCACAGGCGCTAATACAGCGCTTTGAGACAGTGTCTTAATCACGGACTAGCTCTACTCCCAAGGCTTACAACGGCTTCCCTCACCCCGCCGATGCACCGTTGTTTCTCGCCTACACGACGGAAACTTTGACCAATCATGCTAGTGGGAAGTTCACACGACTTAGGCTCTGCTTAAGCGCAGAAGCGGCATCACAGCCGTTTATTGGACTGTGGTTTGAGCTAGACTTAAGCTTTTTAGACCTCCAGGCCGATATACTCCAGTATGAGCTCGCTAATCACCATTATCAATGGCCCGAACCTGAACCTGTTAGGTCAGCGTCAGCCGGAACTCTATGGAAGCACGACGCTTGCGGATGTCGAAGCAAAATGCAGCGACATCGCCTCCGATTTGGGGTTGAGTGTTCAATGCCGACAATCTAACCACGAAGGTCAGATCGTGGATTGGATACAGGAAGCCAGAACTTCCTCTGCGGGCATAATTATCAACCCTGCTGCCTACAGCCATACCTCTGTCGCTATACTCGATGCGCTCAATATGTTCGAAGGTCCAGTAATCGAAGTGCATATTTCCAATATTCACCAACGAGAATCGTTTCGACATCACTCGTATGTCACCCAGAGAGCCGACGGAGTGATTGCCGGTTGCGGTGTTCAAGGGTACGAACTTGCCTTACACCGCATGGGCACTTTAATCAACCAGTGAGCGTCCAAATTGCTGTGGTGGGTGCTGGCCTGGTAGGTAGCCGGCATATAGAGAGTATCGGTGCCTGCTCCAGTGCTTCCTTAGCGTGCATTGTAGAACCAAGCTCTAATGGTTATGCGCTAGCGGCAGAATTATCGGTTCCGCATTTTGACACGCTCGATCAGATGATTAAGACGAGTGCACCTGATGGGGTAATTCTCGCAACACCCAATGAACTGCACGTTGAAATGGCACTGGCCTGTCTTCAAGCCGGGATACCAACTCTGGTAGAAAAACCCTTGGCGACGGATCTATCCGGGGCGCAGCAAATTGTCGATGCTTCCAAAGACAGCGGTGTGCCCGTTCTCACTGGCCATCACCGAAGACACAATCCGCTAATTGCCAAAGCAAAGAACATCATTCAAGACGGGCAGCTTGGCAGCATTACTACTGTGCAAGCCACGACCTGGTTCCATAAGCACGACGACTATTTCAATGTGGAGTGGCGTACAAAGCCTGGCGCTGGCCCTATCTACATCAACCTTATTCACGACATCGATCTGCTGCGTTACTTATGCGGAGATATCGCTAGTGTACACGCTGTGGAGTCTAATCGTATTCGCGGTTATGAGGTTGAGGACACCGCCGTGATCTTACTCACCTTTCAAGGGGGTGCATTGGGTACCATCTCAGTGTCTGATACTACCGTAGCTCCGTGGAGCTGGGAATTGACCGCGAAGGAAAACCCGGTCTACCCCGCCACTGATCAAATTTGTTATCAGATCGGTGGTACAGCCGCGTCTTTATCTTTACCGAACTTATCCCTATGGACTCACCCTCACGAACGCAGTTGGTGGTCACCGATCAGTGAAACAAAAATACCCGTAGACTCTCAGGATCCGTTAGTGCGCCAAGTAGAACACTTAGTTCAGGTGATCCGCAAAGAGGCCCAACCTGTGGTAACAGCACTCGATGGCTATAAGAATCAAGCCGTGTTGGAAGCCATCAAACAATCCGCGGTTGACGGTAAAACCATTCATTTGTAAGGCAGAGAAAAAGGCAAAGCCAGAGGCTATTGTATAAACCGATGCGCCACACTACAGCCCGTGAGTGCCATCGTAGGAACCGGTCAACCGAGGATCTTCTGGTTGTTGAACAGGTTGTTCAGGTCGCAGGACTTCAATGGCCAATGGAAAACACGGGGTTTCATCATCCGAGTGGCTACTGCCACAGTTACCCCCAGGGCATGCCGATAAAGCGCCCAATAGCGGTTTATGTGCATAGAACGTTATAGAGTCACCTGCTCTGGCTGGTGTGGCTTTCATAAAATACTGATGGGTGTCTAATGAGAAACCTGTGCACATAAATACGTTCATCACATCGTGCACATGCCTCTCAGCCTCTTGCAATGACAAGCCCTTATACGCTGCCAAGGCGCGAGTCAAATTGCTGTGACAACAATGGTGATAGTGCTCTTGTCTCAGGCGAAAATTGGTATAAGGGTCGCAGCGTGTACCGATGACATCATGAACACTTCCACCGTACTCATCAATGCCATACCAATTCAGCGAATCTTCCACGATCGTGCACAGTGGATTTAATTCTGGTAACGAACTCCACAGATGATCGCCAATAGTCACATGGCTAGCCTGAAGTTGGCGAGTTTTGCCACTATAAAAGCGCTCGTTTAAGTTATCCCGATGCCACAGATTCAGATCCCCAACTTGATGGCCTTCCACACAGATTATTTTAAAGTAATACCCGGCTTCAACCTCAAAACAAGCAGCATCTCTAGGCGGCACCAGGACTGAATTCGCCGTTGATACAGAGCTCAACGCACCTTGCATAGCGAGCAAATCAAACTTAGGGAGATTCTGCGTTTCGTAACAAACGATAGGCGCGATGGAACGGCGTTCGTTAGCGTCCCGAGGAGCATCACTCATGGAAATTAGCCTTTCGTGGCACCCAGAGTTAATCCGGCAATAAAGTGTTTTTGCATGGCGAAAAACATCACTACCGGCGGCACAGCGGCCATCAGTGAGGCGGCAGACACCAAATGCCACTGCGACACAAATTGACCATTCAGCGCGCGGATTCCCGCGGTTATAGGTTTCGAGGCTTCACCCTGGGTCAATACCGTTGCCCAGAAAAAATCATTCCAGATAAATGTGAAGATTAAAACCGACAACGCCGCTATCGCAGGCCGTACTAACGGCAGAACCAAATGCCAGAAAATTTTAAGTTCACTCACCCCTTCAATCCGGGCGCTTTCAATCAGTTCATGCGGGAGTGCACGAATGAAATTTCGCATAAACAGCGTACAAAATCCGGTTTGAAAGGCGGCGTGAAAAAGTACCAGCCC
>JAHQVR010000275.1 GCA_019634245.1 Gammaproteobacteria bacterium | reverse complement strand
CCTTTGTCATCGCATTGACATCCAGCTCTGGGAACAATGTTGTCAGTGGCTCTTTGTTGCCCGCACCTGGAAACCAGCTGCTGAACACGTCGTTGCAGAACTCAAGCTGATAGTCCTTATCGGTAAACAATGCCACGCCAACGCCCACCGAGCGAAGCAACTGCTCATTAATGGCTTCAATAGACATTAGACGTCTACATTCGTTACGATGGCGTCTCGGCGAGATTCGATTTCAGCCATCACCGCTTCAGCGTCACCTGCGGACACGCCATGCTGGATAAGCGTATCGTTTAACACCGTTTTCATCTGCTCAAAGTGAGCAGGTGTAATCTGGAGATTCGCGTGTGCACGACGAAGTTGGTCGTTAGAAAATGATGCGGGGCCACCCAGTATGCTGGCGATAAATTTGGTTTGATGATCGATCAGCTTACCCATTTCGATCTCGTCGAAGTAGGGTCCAATCTCCTCTGAATCCAGCAGCGTGTCATAGAACGCCATGACTATCTTGTTGATGCTACCGAATCCGCCGTATTTCTCATAAAGCTCCATGGTGCCACCTCTTATACATCGACACAGTCCAATTAAACCATTTCATGGCTTCAGAAACAATTGAAACAATTCAATCCGATCTGAAACACGACTGAAACACGATCCACACTTTAGCTAGCGAAATCATTGGCATAATATAGTTCAGAGGATAACTGCCATGACTTTGACCAACCATGAATCAATAAAGCCTAGCCAGTTTCAGGCGGCTATCGATTCGCTCTCTGAGGGGCTGGCACTGTTTGATTCAAATGACGAGCTGGTTTTTTGTAATTTGGCCTTCCGGCACCTTTTTCCTGATGTCAGCAATTACATCCAGACTGGCGTCAATTGGTCTGTATTTCTGCATGAGGCCCTGCGCAGGCCAGGTAACGCTGCATTGCGTGAACTCGATGCTCACCTTGAGAGCGGGTATGAATCAGTACTCGTATTGCCTGCCACCAGCCAGGGGGAGCGCCTGGTGCAAATGTCGGTACATCCGCAATCCGATGGCGGCTTTTCGTTGACGAGTAAGGATGTCGCAGAGCAGCATAAGGCGCACGATATTATTGAGCATGCCGACGATCTATTGAAAGATGTGCTCGATGCCTGTGCGTCGCGCATTTCCGTTAGCAGTATCGCGGACGGCGAGATTCTCTATGCCACCCCGGCATGGCGTAGCAGCTTTGGTCAGCCTGAGCATATTCAAGCCATATTTTCTGATTCGCTCGAGTATGCAGATCTTCTTACCGAACTACTGGCTGTGGAATCGCTGGATGACCAGACAGCTGAGCTACGTCGCGAAAACAATGGCGCTATGCCGGCTAGATTGTCGGCGCGTGTTATTGATTACCAGGATGAACCGTCGATTGTTATTTCAGCCGAAGACATGAGCCAGATCTATCAGCAACGCGATGAAATTTTGAAAATAAATCAACGTTTACTCGATGCGATTGAAGCACTTGATCAGGGTTTTGCCTTATTCGACAAAGAGCATAATCTGGTTCTGGCAAATCATCACTATTTGCGTGTCAATCATCCTATTGCCGACATTCTGAAGCCCGGTGTATCCAACAAAGATATAATTGATCGAGCTAAATCGTTTGATCACGAGCCCAAAGCCGCTGCCTGGGAGAGTATCGGTGATGGCAATGAACAAACCGAAGAGTTCATGCTAGAGGATCAGCGTGTGTTCTCGGTTAACCGTCGTAAAACCAGCGATCAAGGTTTTGTCGTTGCATGGACAGACATCACCAGCAAACGTCAAACTGAGCAAGAGCTGCAAAAGCAACGCGAGTCAGCGTTTCAAAGTGAAAAACTCAATGCCCTCGGGCAGCTATTGGCAGGTGTCGCTCACGAACTTAATAATCCGTTATCCGTGGTTGTGGGCCATGCGATGATGTTGCGCGATGAGGTCGACAACCCCGAAGCGCTGGATGGTGTTGAACGAATAAGCCGCGCAGCGCAGCGTTGCTCGAAAATCGTCAAAACTTTCCTCGCTATGGCTCGGCAGAAACCCACGAGACTGGCAGAAACCAGTATTAACGATGTGGTGTCGAATGCCATGGAGATTGCTGCTTACGGACTACGCCAACGGAATGTGAAAATTGACTTGAACCTGGGCCAATCATTACCTGTTGTGCTTGCCGATGAGGATCAGCTGACGCAGGTCATCATTAATTTAATGCTCAACGCCGAACAAGCCTTTGAAAGCGATCATGCAACGCCAACTTTATGTATCAATACGGCATACCAACCCAAAGAGAATCAAGTTGTCGTGCGGGTGTCTGATAATGGGCCAGGTATTCCAGAGAAGCTAAAGGTTAGAATATTCGAACCTTTTTTTACTACCAAAGCCGTTAACGAGGGAACAGGAGTAGGCTTGGCACTGAGTCACCGAATTGCCAGCTCGCACAATGGAGATCTGAGTCTTGGTGATAGCGAGCTCGGTGGCGCTACATTTGAACTCACTTTGCCGGCAGAGAGTGCCTCTGAAGTCATCGTCAATGAAGTGGAAAGGCAGCACAGCAAACTCATAAATCGTGCACTGGTTATAGAGGATGAACCTGAAGTCGCTCATGTTATTGGGCGTTTGCTTAAAAAGTTTGATATTGAATCATCGGTTGCCGAGAACGCAGAGGCTGGTTTAAAGATTCTTGAATCTGATGCCTTATTTGATCTTATTCTGTGTGATCTAAGAATGCCTGGACTGGGTGGTAGAGGTTTTTCGGAACGTTTACACGAACAATGGCCCGAATTAAGTGCTCGATTTGTGTTTATTACCGGGGACGCCATTAGTGAAGATGCAGATCTAATTCGTCAGGCGGCAAAGTATCCGATTCTGGAAAAACCAGTGTCTCCTGATGAGCTACGTTCAGTCATCGAAGCAATTGCAAATGATAAATATGTGCCCGCGACGGCCAGGGTGAATCAATGAGCTTAAAACCGCATGTGCTCGTATGTGATGACGAAACTGATGTTCGGGAAATGGTTGCTAAATATCTTGCTAAGCGAGAATTTGATGTGACTATGGCATTTGATGGCCCTTCTCTCGATGAACAAATGAATACTGCTGCGAAGTTTGACTTGGTGTTGCTGGATATCAACATGCCTGGTGAAGACGGGCTGAGTATTTTACGTCGCATTCGCGCTGAACAACCCTTGCCAGTCATTATGCTGACCGCTGCCGGGGAGCCAGTAGACAAGGTGATAGGTCTTGAAATGGGAGCGGATGATTATCTGGCCAAACCTATCGATTTACGTGAACTGGAAGCCCGTATAAAAGCGGTACTGCGCCGTACAGGTAAATCTGAGCTCGTGGATGCTGAAAGCATCGATAACGCTGACAAGGTTTCAATTGCAGACATGGTGCTCGATCTTTCAGGTGCAACACTTTACGGTCGGGATGGAAAAGAAATCCCGCTCACATCTATGGAGTACACCTTGCTCAAGCTTTTTATCAAAAACAAAGGGCGTGTGCTCAACCGTGATCAGCTTATGGAAATGGCCAGCGATCGTGATTGGGATCCATTCGACAGGAGCATCGATATTCGGGTACTGAGGCTTAGAAAAAAGCTTGAGGCGAATCCTAAAAAGCCCACTATTATTCGCACTGTTCGTGGACTTGGCTATGTGTTCGACCCCAAAGATGGCTAGATAATCACGCTGAAATACACGCTGAAATAATCGAAACAATTTTCATCGCTAACGGCAATTAGATTGAAACATTAGCTCGTCACACTCTGTTCTTAAGAATCACACTTCAACGTTAACAGAGGAAAGCAAAATGAACACACGAGCATTTATGTACGAAGGTCTGGCCTATGAACAAAGTGATTTTCAGCCACCGCGCAAAAACCGATTATGGAAATTGATCGGCGATATGACAAAGCGTTTGGGGCAGTACTATGCAGAAGCTGACAGAATTCGACGTGATCGCATTAAACTCAGCAGAATGAACGACAGGCAGTTGGCTGATATCGGTCTGACTCGCTATGACGTACAATGTGAATACAATCGTTTCATGATTTGATTTTGGAGGCTTTGGGCTTGCTGCAGGATAGGCGACATCTTCGCAGTTTATTGCATAGTAAAAGCCTGATTCAATAAGTTGTGCGCTCAGCCCAACTGATTTCGTCAGGATTAACCAGCAAGCCTAAGCCGGATTTTGATGCCAATCGGTAATTAGCCGGTCGCAGAATGCCGCCTCTGCTGAACTTTATATCTTTACTGGTAATGTCGCGTTTTAATAGGATTTTTCCGTATGCGCCTTCGCGTGCAATCGAGGGTGCTTTTAAACCTTGACCTACCACTAAAGCTGCGCGTGTGAGTAAACTGGTTTCACCTACGTGAGCGCCCAGAATAACATCACAATTACTTTGTATGCACTGGTTAGCCAGTTCTATCGAGCGTAGTATTCCGCCACACTTCGATACGCGTATATTGGCAACAAAGCGTTCAGGGTTTTTCAGTAAATGTAAATGGTTAGTTGTATACAGACTCTCATCAACAATGATTTTTGTATCAAGCGCGTTAGCGATCTTCATCATTGCTGGATAGTCAAAAGCCTTCACAGGTTCTTCAATTGCCCAGATTGCACAATGAAGTTGCCTGAAATAATCAATGCACAAGTCGGGCGTGGGCCATAAGTTATTGGCGTCAACACGAACGCGATAAATTTTGGGTATGGCTGACAGTCTGTCTTGATCTTTAGAGAGATCGCCCGACAGTTTTACCTTAAAGTCGTTAAAACCGTATAGGCGATACGCAGTTGTAATTAATCGCATCTTGCTGACTGAACAATCGCCGATGACCGCGGTGAACGGAACATTTTCTGAAAGTTTGGGTAGATTTAGCAGTGCTTCTGCTGACATCTGATTTCGTTTTGCCATCAAATCAATTATTGCGATTTCAATGGCAGCGAAGGCGGCCGGGTTGCTGTCGATCAGTTTCGCATTGCTATTAATCCAGTGTTTCAGATGTTGGAGGTCACTGGCTTTATTTACGATTGTGGAACCATATTCACGCATGAAGGTTGCCACCGTACTGGCAGTTTCACCGGTCACATACGCTCTTGGGCACCCTTCACCGTAGCCGGTAGTACGATTCTCATCAGTCAGTCTAACTATGACGTTTTGTGTCGCAGATCTCTGGGCTGACGCGTGTTTAAATTTAAATCGCATCGGGCTGTCGAAAACGCCGTGATGTAATGTTACGCTCACGACTGATTCTTTAGTAGTAATGGTTTCAGTTTTTCTGCCCAGTCTCTTGCGTAAGCCAACACAGTTGGTTTGTATTGGGCCTCGCGAATGCCTTGTGACACGCACCATCCTTTTATTACCTCACAAGCATCGCTGGATAAACCATACACATGAATGTGTTTTAGTCGTTCACTTGCGCGTTTTTCCTCGTATTCAATATTCAACGTGCGCAGCTTCTTGTCCACCTGGGCAGACAATTCACTGAATAGCTCTAACTTGTCTGATTCCAGGTAAATGTCGTAACGAGATTGCTCTTCATTGGCCAGAGCCATGTAGCCGCCAGCTACGACAGGATGTGTCTGGATGGCATCACTCATTGCATCAATCAGTTGGTGTTCACTCAATTTCTCGCCGGTGATATTTGTCACGCCTCGGCCTTTTTGCAGGAATGAAATTGTCGCGCATTGGCCGATCATAGAACCAGCCCGAACGATATCGTTTATGTTGTATCGATATAAGCCCGACTGAGTGGTGACGACGGTATGGTACTCCTTCCCCGGGATGAGCTCGTGTACGCCTTGGTAAACGTTATTATCTGCTTTAGAATCGTCCGCTCCGGGGTCAATCCAGTCATCTCGATTTACAAATTCATAAACATGGTGGGTAAGCTGTGGCAAGCACCGGTTGTTGATCGCGTCCACATTGACAGTGCCCATAAATTCACTTGAGCCGTAGCCGTATTCAACGATTTTTACCTCTTTGTTTTTATGTGTCGGCAAATAGGATTTTAACTGACGAAGTGCGATGCCGCAGCTGCCGCCTGTCCAGGTGGCGATGGCAGACAGAACTGGGAACACATCGTCCGGGGTTAGCCTGCCATATTTGGTGTAACTGTGTACTAAATGCGCTAAGCGGCTTTGGTTAGTTATGTTTCGTAATTCAGGCAGGATTTTTTTGGTTTCACGAAGTGTCCATTTTGATGCGTTTCCCGTCAATATTTGTAACAGATCGTATGTATGTTCCTCTATCAGTCTGACCAGCTTCAATACTGACGATGGGTTTGCTGTAACAATCCCGGTAAGGTTGTCACTTGCAAGTGTTG
>JAHQVR010000274.1 GCA_019634245.1 Gammaproteobacteria bacterium | reverse complement strand
TCCGAAACACCTGAGTCGGTTTCCTCATTCATTGAGTCGTCGGGATCTCCAGAATCGGTTTGCTCTTCGGTTTCAGGTGTCGGATCACCATCAGTGTCTTCATCATTGCTTACGGTGTTGTCGTCTGAACAGGCAATTAGACTGGTGGTGAGTAATAAAACGCAAATTGACACTAGTCGCATTGGAGATCCCCGTTGTGGTTGGTCAAACTGATGTGTGAACAAGGGTCCGAATCAACCCGTAGGCAAAAGTTCCGCAGATTTTGCCATCAACCCACTTTTTGTGACGTTAAGGCGGGAGACATAATTTTTCGTCAGAATTCCTCCAAATTTCATCTCTTCCATTATTGCGATTTTTGATAGTTTTTCGGCCATGAGTTTGAGGGTGGGTTGTAATGGCCTGCCAGTGATTTAACGTGGAATAACATTTCAACGAAATGAACGTCTCAGATTTAACATCGTTACTGAAAACTCAGGACAATGCCTTGTGCTATCAAGAAATGCCGTTGCTATGAAGCCCCCCGGTTGTAGTCGATGAAGCCTGCAAGAAGACGGATGTTGCTTATTCTTTTGTTTATTGTAGGGCTATGGTTAAACAACACATCGTTGTTTATTGAACATTCCCCTGAAAATCGTCCCTTTAAACTCATCGCACACCGTGGCGTTCATCAGATCTACTCGGGTAATACAAGAACGACTAAGACATGTCGAGCCGAGTCAGTTGAGCCCATGCAACACCCTTTCATAGAGAACACCTTAGCGTCGATGCATGCTGCAATGGAATATGGAGCGGATGTAGTTGAACTGGATGTGCATCTAACGACCGATTCGGTGCTGGCGGTATTTCACGACTGGCGGCTGGATTGTCAAACTAATGGATATGGCGTCACGCAAAAACAGAGCTTCGCCTACCTGCAACGCCTCGATCTGGGCTTTGGGTTTACAACCGACGGGATTACCTTTCCACTCAGGGGTTCAGGAGTTGGATTGATGCCCAGTATCAATGATGTCATTGAGGCGAATCTGCCAGGCCGCCTATTGATCAATTTTAAAAGTGGACATGCCAGCTCTGGGCAGCAACTAGTGGATGAAGTGGTCAAGTTTCGCTACCCCTATGAAGATCGGCTTTTCGGGGTATACGGAAGCCGTGGCGGCGCTGTCAAGGCGGTGACTGACGGGCTCTTGGGCATCAAGGGTTTTGACAGAGCCTCATTAAAAGACTGTGCAAGGGTATATCTGCTTGTGGGCTGGACTGGATATGTTCCTTCAGCCTGTCGGAACACCATCATTGCGGCTCCCATCGATATTGCTCCGTTTGCCTGGGGGTGGCCTTACAAGTTTGTGCAACGGATGCAGGCAGTAAACTCAGAAGTGATACTGTGGGGGCCGTATGATGGTTCAGGTTTCTCCAGTGGTATTGATGACAAAGAAACGCTTGCGCTGGTACCTGAATACTTTGAAGGGTATGTGTGGACGAATAAAATTGAAGTGATTGGACCTTTGGTTAAAAAATCGGGTGGATAGGGTCTCAATATGCCGGCTTCTTAAAGCTAGCTCGGCAACTTGGAGGACAGGGCTGTTTGCCCGCGCCCCAAGCTGCCGAGTATTTATTGTTTTAAGACCTAGAACGAGTATCGTGCACCTAAGGAGTAGGCTGAACCGTCCACATATTCCACTGCAGCAAAGACAGAACCGAAGTTCGTTGGTAACACAAGACCGACGCTGCCTGTAATTTCAGTTTCACTGTTCTTGCCGGTTACACCAGCGATATTTACCGTTGTGGTCCCGGACTTTACACCAAAGTCTGCATCTACCTTCGCCACTCCAATGCCCGCGTACCAACTCAAACCGTTGTCTTGAATCGGATTTACCGGGCTCAATAATAATTCGGCACTTAAAGTAGTCAAGTCCATATTGGTTGAGACATTGGGTAGAACTCCGTCATCGAAGCGAATCTCGAGCCCACTTCGGGACGCAGAGCCCGAGTGATAGCTGGCGCGAGCAGCAACATCAAATCCGTCTAGTGTTTCAGGTAGAAAGTAAAAAACTCCGGCCCCGAATCCATCGCCGTCGCCAAGATCGTCATTATCTGTTTGTACAAAGTCGCCGTACATCATCAGTTTCTGGTTGTATCGGTGAGATATACGCACACCCATCTCGTTGCCATCGTCATAGGTTCTATACAGAGGTTCTACCGCTGTGCCCTGGTTGCTTGACATGTCCAGTACGCGGCCTGTAACACCGCCACCCGGTTCTGCTTGAGAAGCGGTTGAAATCGCCAGAAACAAGGCGCTGAAAGTAAGTGTTTTGACTAGTTGCATGGTTCTGCTCCGTTGGAATCTGATTGTGTAGTTGAGCGACTAGCGCCCTTGAATCAGATAACGAACGGCTATGGAAACTTTGACAAATCAGTGGCCAGAAATTTAAAGATCCTCTGAAAACCCATACCGGGCCAACGCTTTGGCAAGCTTTCCCGCCAGCACGGCATTGTTGATGATCAGCGCTTTATTGGTGGATAGACTGCGCCCTTGTGTCAGTTGCTCCATACGCTCCAGTAGCCAAGGAGTTACCGCCTTTCCGGTAACGTTCGCGTGCTGTGACTCACCGATGGCCTGTTCGATGGTTTGGGTTATTTCCTGATAGGGAATCTCTACGGCCTGGGGCACCGGGTTGGCAATCAGCACCCCACCATCGAGAGCCAATTCCTGTCGCGATCGTATAAACGCAACCAACTCGGCGAGCGTATGCACCGAAAGCGGTGAGAGAATGTCGCTGTCTTTGCTCCAGAATGCAGGTAAATGAGTTTGACCATAAGTGACCACTGGCACCCCCAAGGTTTCCAGGACCTCCAGGGTTTTTGGAATGTCTAAAATGGCTTTTGGTCCAGCGCATACAACGGCCACATTGGTTTTTCCCAGTTCAGTAAGATCGGCTGAGATATCCCATGTCGTGTCCGCGCCACGATGCACTCCACCGATACCGCCAGTGGCAAACACCGGTATTCCAGCCAACTGCGCTGCGATCATAGTCGCCGCAACGGTTGTAGATCCGTAGGCTTTAGTGGATATGGCCATCGCTAAATCAGCCCGTGAGAGCTTCATTACCGACTCTTGTTGGGCAATTTGCTCTATGTCGGTGTCGCTCAAACCAATACGCAACACACCCTCCATAACTGCGATCGTCGCCGGGGTAGCACCGGTGCTTCTAACGGCATTTTGAACTTCCAAGGCAGTTTCCACGTTTGTGGGAAAGGGCATTCCGTGGGTGATTATCGTGCTCTCCAGCGCAACCACAGGCCTTTGGTTCGCTAGGGCGTTTTGAACATCTGGTGCAATCACTGTGCTTGCTGGCATAGGAAGTGGTTCTAAAAGATTCTTAGGGTGTGCGCTAAAACCGATCAGTATAGCTCTGGAGCTACCCAAGCACCGGATAAAACATCATAGGCTGCTTGTAAGCCATAGTGTTTAACGGCCTGCTCAAGTTCAATGCCTTGTGTCCATGCGGCAATGGTAGCGCCGGCCAGTGCATCGCCTGCTCCATTGACGGCCTGCTGAATGTCTCCACTGTGGGTTATTTCAATCGATCGGATGGATCCGTTGCGTAGCAAGGTAATTGGTTCACTAGAGTCGGTCACAATGCAGTTGTTGAAGCCAAGCTTATTCAACTGAAAAGCAATGCCTTGAATGTCTAGGGAGCCTGCTAGCTCTGCCGCCTCATTGCGGTTACATATAAGCAGGTCGATTTGCGCAGCACAGTGGATGAGCCTAGTTGCTTTGGCTGGTGAAACTGGCAGCGCCACAATCGAACAGTCGCCAGTGTGTTCGAAGTATGTGGTTAGGCCAACAAGTGCGTCTTCAGACAAGTTGGCATCCAGAATCACCGCGTCAGGAGTGTGTGACGGAAGTAAGTTTTCAATGCACTTGAAGGTAAGCCGTTCGGCGAGCTCTACGCTACTGAGGCCTATATGCAGCTCTCCGGATTCATCAAGCACGACTGTATATCGCCCCGTTGCTTGACCGCGAAATAAGACTGGCTCCAGCCTTACGGCATCTTCTGCAAATGCGTTCACAAGAGCCTGGGCAGCAGTATCGTCCCCTATAGCTGCATAGAGGGTCGTACTCACAGATCTACCCGCGACACGTGCTGCATTTGCTGCGACACCGCCGACCCGTTTTTGCCATTTCACCGGAATCGACATGCCTGTTCGCAGCGTACGGAGTGGAATTGCAATATCATCCACGTGCATTCCGCCTATGGCGATGATTTGTGGTTGTTCAGAGTGCATACGGCTGGCAAATACTCATGACCATTTTGAGTTAAGTGGCAGTGTACCTGAGCTACAACGAGCGATTAAATCGCTCGTCTACTGTTAACAGAGTCAAGAGAAACAAGTAGCCATGACTACATCCCCCGTACTGGCGATCTCACGCCGCATACGTTCTACACCGTTTACCTCCAGAGTGATTGACCATGGAGCCAAAGCCTTTACTACCTATAATCACATGCTATTGCCCGTTGAATTCGAATCTCTTGAATACGACTACTGGCATTTGTGTGAACACGTGCAGGTTTGGGACGTGGGGGCAGAGCGGCAGGTTAGTATCAGCGGCCGGGACGCCGATAGGCTAGTTCAATGGATGACCCCCAGAGATATCTCCGATGTGGAGATCGGTCGGTTTGTCTATCTGCCGTTAGCAGATGAGGAAGGCAAGTTGATAAACGACCCCATCGGGCTAAAGATGGGTGATCATCATTGGTGGCTGTCGGTGGCCGATTCTGATGTGCTGCTCTGGGCTAAGGGCCTCGCAATTGGCGCCGACATGTCGGTTGCCGTGACCGAGCCTGATGTTTGGCCGTTGGCTGTGCAAGGGCCTAAAGCAGATGAGTTGATGGAGCGGGTGTTTGGTCCGAGTGTGAAGGATATTCGCTTCTTTCGTTTTGCCCATTTGGCTTATAAAAGTTACTCCTTTGTGGTGGCGAGATCGGGATGGAGTAAACAAGGAGGGTTTGAAATTTACGTAGATCATGGTCGCGTGGGCCAGCAGCTCTACGATGAACTGTTTGAGGCGGGTCAGGATCTCAACGTTAGGCCGGGGGCGCCGAACTTAATCGAGCGCATGGAAAGTAGTCTGCTCTCCTACGGCAACGACATGGATAGTCGGCACAGCCCTCTAGAATCTGGGCTGGAGCACTTTATCCATTTAGATCGAGATTTGCCGAGCATGAGCCACCCAGCGTTGAGAAAAGAGCGCTCAGAGGGTTCTGCTATGCGATTGTCGGGATTGGTTTTGAAGGCACCGAGTGGAGCTATGCCCCTCTGCGAGTATCCTATTGACGATGACGAACGATTTTTTGTTGGCTCACAGGTCTGGTCACCAAAGTATCAACATCAATTGGCCACCATCATGCTCGATGCGCAAACCGATATAGGCGAGGAAATATCGGTGAGTCTGCTCAACGGTGAATCTGCGATGGCACGGATCTGTGCGCTGCCGTTCGATTTTCCTTGTCTGAGTATCAAACCGCAAGCCCGTGTGGCCTAGCGTTTTTAGGGTTCTATATGTTTAAGAAAATCGTGGTTATCGGCGCCGGCACCATGGGGTCTGGAATTGCTGGGCAAATCGCAAATGCAGGGCACCGAGTGCTGCTCTTGGATTTACCTGGCGAACAAGGACGCAATGATGTGACTGAGCGAGCGTTGCAGCGATTGATAAGCTCTGATCCTCCAGCGCTTCATCACAAGCGAATGGTTGAGAACATCGCCATTGGAAACACTGAGGATGATTTTGCAGAACTCGCTTCGGCGGATTGGGTCGTTGAAGCAGTGGTGGAACGGTTGGATATCAAAAAAGCGCTCTATCAAAGGCTGCATGAAGTCACGTGTGCACAGTGTGTCGTGACGTCGAATACATCGACGATTCCCATTGCGGTATTGGTGGAAGGCATGCCACTGGAATTCCAGCGACGTTTTGCCATCACTCACTATTTTAATCCAGTGAGATACATGCGTTTATTGGAGTTGGTGCGTGGTGAAAATACAGATCCACACATCATCGATAAGCTGGCTGACTTTAACGATCGTGAGTTGGGTAAGGGCGTTGTTCGCTGCGCGGATACCCCCGGTTTTCTGGGTAATAGGGTAGGGGTGTTTGCTCTGCAGGTCGGTATCGACGAGGCGATCCGCAACAAACTAGCTATAGAAACCGCTGATGCATTGATGGGTCGCCCGATGGGTATCCCGAAGACAGGCGTGTTTGGCCTTTATGACCTCATTGGCATTGATCTGATGGCCGATGTGGTGCGATCGTTACGAAGCATTTTGCCTGATGGGGATGCCTTTCATGAGGTCGGTGCAGAGAACGACATGATCAATTCCATGATCAGTGCTGGTCTGACAGGCGAGAAAGGCGGAGGCGGTTTTTACAAAGACGAGGATGGTGTGCGATTGGCTCGAGATCTTGGTTCAGGCGACTATTCTACCGCTGCCGAAGAACTTCCTGTTCGAGCTCAAATGGCTGCCATTGCGTTAGCAGAGCAAAACGAACCGCTGACTGGTTTGATAGAGGGTAATGATGCTGAGGCACTGTTTTCTCGCAATGTTTTAGGTCGTGTGCTCGGTTACGCTGCCAGCCTGCTAGGAGAAGTGACAGAATCGCCTCAAGCGATTGACGATGCAATGAAGCTTGGCTTTAACTGGATTCGCGGGCCTTTTGAAATGATTGATGCGATTGGTGCAGACAAGGTAGCCGCTATGCTTGCAGCTACCGGTCGTGATGTGCCAGCGGCATTGAAAAATACTCATCCATTTTACTCAGTGTCTAATCGGCAACTGAGCATACGCTTGGCAGATGGGCAAGTTGCGCCCATAGCGTTACCGGAGGGCGTCGTTCGTTTTCACCTGACACGCCGCACCCTGACACCGCTAGACTCGAATGTTGCAGCCAGCCTCTATGAAATCGAAAACGATTGTCGCTTAATTGAGTTCCACTCTAAGGCGAATGCGTTAACCGATGACTCAATGCGCATAGTGGCAAGTGCGGTACAGAATCCGGGTCGGGGTATCATCGTACATAACGATGCTCAGCATTATTCCGCCGGAGTAGATCTCAATGCCTTCCTGGCGTTGATTGACGCCGAGGATTGGTCTGGTATCGATGAATTTCTAGCTCGATTTCAGAGTGCCGTAAAAGCGCTCAAATACACCGATGTGCCAGTGGTTGGTGCGCCTTCAGGACTATCGCTCGGAGGTGGTTTTGAAGTGTTGATGCATTGTGATGAATTGGTGGTCCATAGTAACTCGGTATTGGGTTTGGTGGAGTCAGCTGTAGGTCTTGTGCCCGGAGGCGGCGGTGTAAAAGAAACCTACCTTCGGTGGTATCAAACACAGGGTGATTGGGATCAGGCCGCTTGGCAAACTTGGATGAATATTGGCTATGGTGCAACGGCCAGCTCGCCAGAACAGGCTCTAAAACTTGGCTATTTCAGAGAGTCGGTTGATCACAGCGTGATGAATCGAGATAGGCTATACACACAAGCGGTTCAACTCATTGATACCCTTGCAACGGGTTACCAGCCCCCTTCTGAACCCAAGATTATTCTGGCTGGAGGCAGTATAAAGTCTCGAATGGCTGAATTTATGGATGAAGGTATTCAGCGAGGAGATTTTTTCCCACACGATAAAACTGTGGCTATGGAGATTGCAACCATTGTAACCAGCGATACTGATCAGCCTGTTGAAGCCACGGAAGATGAGCTATATGCTCGCGAGCGAGCAGCCTTTGTCCGATTAGCAAAAACACCTGAAACTCGGGCTCGGATACATCACATGCTGCATGTGGGTGGTGTGTTGCGAAATTGAGCCACTGCTGTGTTCAGCTGAACGGAATCGTGTTGTTTGGTTTGTCTTCTTGATAACGCTGGGACAACACAGTGTAAGCTTGTTCTAATCTGAGGCTTTGGGAGTCGAGCTTTGAGAGATCGCTCTGATCGACTCCTTTGCTTTTTTTAAGCGCCTGAATCATGGATTTAATGCCCGTGCTTTTCCAGAAGGCATTGTTGTGGCGATAGCCTTCTTCACCGATATTGAACACTTCCTCCAGAATCTTTAGATCGTGCGGAATGTCAAAGGCGTCTCGTGAGTCCTGATAGGTAAAAAAATAGTAAAAATTATCAAAACCAGTCCAAGTGATGGCTGATAGGCATAAGCTGCATGGCTCATGAGTGGATAAAAACAAAAGATCTTCAACAGGCTCACGTATTGCCTCCCCCACTTCGTAATAGCGTTTTAACAGGTGCATTTCTCCGTGCCAAAGTGGATTTTCCAGCTCATTGTTGGTTTCTGCAAGATAAGTACTAAGGTCAGATTTGCGCAGTAACGCAGCACCAAACAGTTTATTGCCTTGCGAT
>JAHQVR010000273.1 GCA_019634245.1 Gammaproteobacteria bacterium | reverse complement strand
TGTTGTGTGAGCTCTTGTTCAAGTTCTTGCTTGGACAGGTGGGAGAACTCATTGGCAGAATCGATTGAGGTAATTGGATCCATCGCAATTTCTCCTTCTTTTCGAGGTTTTTATTTTACTATATATTTAATCAGTATTACACTAACTAACATAGATTGTAATAATCAGACATTGGATTGTTGCGCTGTTTGTGAAGACACTATGGAGCACACAAAATGCAAAAGACGTTTCAGCGGGAACGTGTTTTATAGCACGGTGCGGTTGAGGCTCACGATGGCTTTATCGCGAGGCGAGGTTCTTTTAGGAATAATTACTGACCCCACCTCACGAAGATGTGAGATGGGATCGTAACGAAGGGGTTTATTTTCGCAGCTTTTTGATCAGCTGTAGCTGTGCAGAGGCTTCAGCGAGTTGAGCTTGTACTGCACTGTAGTCGATTTCTCCGGCTTTTCCGGACAGAGCAGCTTCGGCTTCCTCTTTCGCTTTTTGTGCAGCAGCTTCGTCAATGTCATCAACGCGCAGTGCCGTATCGGCAAGTACCGTGACCACGTAGGGTTGCACTTCGAGAATACCGCCAGAGACATAGATGTTTAAATCTTCTGATTCTCCGGGTACCTTGACACGCAATTCACCGGGACGTATGCGCGTGATAAAGGGGGTATGGCCTGCAGCAATACCCACTTCGCCCATTTCAGCTGAGGCCACAACCATATCGGCCTCACCGCTAAAAATAGCTTCTTCCGCACTCACGACGTCCACTTGAAGGGTCGCCATGATTAAGACGCCATCTTCTTGCCGTTTTCAACGGCTTCTTCAATGGTGCCCACCATGTAGAACGCTTGTTCTGGTAGGTGGTCGTATTCACCTGCAACGATGCCCTGGAATGCCGCAATGGTGTCTTTTAGGGACACATACTTGCCCGGTGACCCGGTAAATACTTCTGCGACAAAGAACGGTTGAGATAAAAAGCGCTGAACCTTTCGAGCACGTGTGACCACTTGCTTGTCTTCTTCAGACAATTCATCCATGCCCAAAATGGCGATGATGTCTTTCAGTTCTTTGTAACGCTGCAGCGTATTCTGCACGGCACGAGCTGTATCGTAATGCTCAGCACCGATAACCAACGGATCCAACTGACGAGAGGTGGAATCCAATGGATCTACCGCCGGATAGATTCCGAGTTCAGCAATGTTTCGAGACAGTACAACCGTTGCATCCAAGTGCGCAAAGGTTGTCGCTGGAGACGGATCGGTTAAGTCATCTGCAGGTACGTACACCGCTTGAATCGAAGTGATCGAACCAGTTTTTGTGGAAGTGATGCGTTCCTGCAAGGCACCCATTTCCTGGGCCAGTGTGGGCTGGTAACCTACCGCCGATGGCATACGTCCCAAGAGTGCTGATACTTCTGTTCCTGCCAGTGTGTATCGGTAGATGTTGTCGATAAACATCAATACATCACGGCCTTCATCTCGGAAGAACTCTGCCATGGTCAAACCGGTCAATGCTACTCGCAGACGGTTACCCGGTGGCTCGTTCATTTGACCGTATACCAGCGATACTTTGTTGAGTACGTCAGATTCTTTCATTTCATGGTAAAAATCGTTTCCTTCACGCGTTCGCTCACCCACACCTGCAAACACAGAGAATCCTGAGTGCTCGATGGCGATGTTTCGAATCAGCTCCATCATGTTTACGGTCTTGCCTACACCCGCACCACCAAACAAGCCAACCTTACCGCCTTTCGCGAACGGGCAAAGCAAGTCGATAACTTTAATACCGGTTTCGAGAAGCTCGGTTGAACCCGACTGCTCAGCATAGCTAGGCGGTTCACGGTGAATCGGCATACGCTGATCGGTGGCGATGGGGCCTGCCTCATCAATAGGACGACCTAACACATCCATGATTCGACCCAGTGTCGCTTCACCCACAGGCACCGAGATAGGCGCACCGGTGTTTGTCACCGTAGTCCCACGACGTAGACCTTCCGACGATCCCATCGCAATACAGCGAACAACACCATCACCCAACTGACCCTGCACTTCCAGTGTGGTTTCAGTGCCTTCGATTAGCAGTGCATCGTAGGTTTTAGGTACAGCGTCACGTGGAAATTCCACGTCGACTACCGCACCGATGACTTCAACAATAGTTCCAGAACTCATGTTTTCGTTCCCAGATATTTCAATTTATCTAAAGTAAGTATTCGTAATCGTCCGTTTATACCGCCGCCGCACCACCGACGATCTCAGAAATTTCCTGAGTGATCGCGGCTTGTCGGGCCTTGTTATAAACGAGCTGCAATTCATCTATCAAGTCACCGGCATTATCCGATGCACTTTTCATTGCAATCATTCGTGCAGCCATTTCGCAGGCGATATTTTCGATAACCGCCTGGTATACCAAAGACTCCATGTAACGACTCATCAAATGATCGACAACAGTCTTTGAATCAGGCTCGTAGATGTAATCCCAATGATGTTGTAACTTTTCGTCCACATCGGGTTCAGCCGGTAGCAATTGAGTTAATTGAGGAGACTGAGTCATCGTATTAACAAACTCATTCTCCACGATAAACAACCGATCGATACGGCCTTCGTCGTAAGCATCCAACATCACTTTGACGGCACCAATCAAGGTTTGCAATTCGGGGGTATCACCCAGATCAGCGACCTGCCCGACAATGTTGGCACCCATACGGTTGAAAAAACTCTGAGCTTTTTTACCGATAGTGACAACATCGATCTCTGCGCCTTGTTCGGAGTACTTCTTCATAGAAGCCACAGCCACTTTAAACGCATTGGTGTTTAAACCGCCACACAAACCTCGGTCGGTAGACACAACGATGTAACCGACCCGTTTGATCTCGGGCCGATCCATTAAGTAGGGATGGTGATACTCGATGTTTGCTGACGCTACGTGACCGATAACACTGCGCATACGAGTGGCATAAGGGCGATTGGCCGCCATTCGATCCTGTGCTTTACGCATCTTGGAGGCAGCAACCATCTCCATTGCCTTGGTGATCTTTTGAGTATTTCGAATACTCGAGATCTGCGTGCGTATCTCTTTGCCGCTAGCCATTGGCCGTTACCCCTACCAGGTTCCGTTAGCCTTAAACGCATCAAGGCCTTTCTTAAACGCAGCTTCGATATTGTCGTTCCAGTCGCCGTCTTCGTTAACCGAATCGAGAATATCCTGATGATTACTGCGAAAGTGAGCCAGCATGGAATCTTCAAAGCTCGTGATCTTGGATATGTCTACGTCATCCAGGTAGCCTTCGTTAGCGGCATAGAGCGTGACACCCATTTCAGCAACAGAAAGAGGCGAATACTGCTTCTGTTTCATCAATTCGGTAACGCGTTGACCGCGCTCCAATTGCTGACGAGTCGCATCATCCAGATCCGATGCAAACTGTGCGAATGCTGCCAGTTCTCGATACTGTGCAAGAGCCAGTCGAACACCGCCACCCAGCTTTTTAATAATCTTGGTTTGTGCAGCACCACCTACTCGCGACACCGACAAACCAGCGTTGATGGCTGGTCGAATACCGGCATTAAACAGATCGGTTTCAAGGAAGATCTGACCGTCGGTAATCGAAATCACGTTAGTGGGTACGAATGCAGATACGTCACCGGCTTGTGTTTCGATGATCGGCAGAGCGGTTAACGATCCGGTTTTACCTTTAACTTTACCGTCGGTGAATTTCTCCACGTACTCTGCATTGACTCGCGCTGCGCGCTCCAACAAACGTGAATGCAGATAGAAGACGTCACCCGGATAAGCTTCACGACCCGGTGGCCGGCGTAACAGCAATGATACCTGGCGGTAAGCCCAAGCTTGCTTGGTGAGATCGTCATACACAATCAGGGCATCTTCACCGATATCACGGAAGTATTCGCCCATAGAGCAACCTGAGTACGGTGCGATAAATTGCAAGGCTGCTGAATCTGACGCACCCGCGGCAACTACAATCGTGTGATCCATCGCGCCATGCTCTTCAAGCTTGGTCACCACATTAGCGATGGTTGATTGCTTCTGACCAACCGCTACGTAAATACATTTAACACCGGTACCTTTCTGGTTGATGATCGCGTCAATCGCGACAGCCGTTTTACCGGTCTGACGGTCACCGATAATCAATTCTCGCTGACCACGACCTACCGGCACCATCGCATCGATAGATTTCAAACCGGTTTGAACCGGCTGGTCAACCGACTGTCTTTCGATTACGCCAGGCGCTACCTTCTCAATAGGAGCGGTCTGACTGGTTTCAACCGGGCCTTTGCCATCGATAGGCTCACCCAGTGGATTGACCACACGGCCAAGAAGTTCGGGACCGATAGGTACTTCCAGAATTCGACCGGTACATTTAACTTTATCGCCTTCGGAGAGGTCTTCGTAGTCACCGAGTACCACCGCACCGACAGAGTCGCGTTCGAGGTTGAGTGCAAGACCAAACTTTCCATTCGAAAATTCGATCATCTCACCCGACATAACGTCGGTAAGGCCATGGATTCGCACAATACCGTCGTTCAAGCTGACGATAGTGCCTTCGGTTCGAGCATCGGCTGATGCTTCAAAATTTCCGATCCGCTGTTTAATCAGCTCACTGATTTCAGATGGATTGAGTTGCATGAAAAATCCTCTTCAAATTTATCTGGTTGATGATCGCTTCACGATCATCGCGGTGACGAGCCTGTTGTTAGCTCGCTCTCCCGCTGCGTTCGCTAATTTGCTAACGCGTTAGTTAGTTTGCCCATACGGCCTTTCAGAGATCCATCAATCACAAGATCGCCGGCCTGAATGATGGCACCGCCAATCAGTTCACTATCGACCGTACTGACAATGCGCACCTTGCGATCGAGGCGTTTGCTTAAAGCTGAGGCCATTTTGTCGCGCTGTTCATCGGTCAACTCAAACGCGGAAGTCACGTTGGCTTCTATTTCGCCTTCGGCTTCTGAGCGCAGCTCTTCAAAAATCCCATGGATATCGCCCATCAGGCCCAAACGATTGTTCTCTGATAGCAACCGTACAAAATTACGGCCGTTATCATCGAGAACATCACTCGCTACGGTCTCCACCATCGTGGCGCGATCTTCCTGCGTAATATTCGGCGCATCGAGACGCGAGGCCATATCCGGATGAGTCACAATCGCGGCTAGATATTCCAACCGGCTGGACCATTCGTCATAGTGTCCTGCTTCTTTTGCAAGCTCAAAAACCGCTTTTGCGTAAGGCCTTGCTGCCGTTGTAAAGTCGGCCATGATTAACGCCTCTTAGAGCTGGCCAACAAGGTCATCCAGCACCTTGGCATGTGAATCGGCGTTAACTTCGGCACCCAGAATTTTCTTGGCACCATCAACGGCAATTGAACCCACTTGCTTGCGCAAGGTTTCACGAGCACTGACCACTTCTTGTTCGATTTCGGCCTGGGCCGATGCCTTGAGCCGCTCACCTTCAGAACGTGCGGTCTCTTTGGACTCTTCAATAATCTCGTTGCCACGCTTTTGCGCTGCAGCGACGATTTCAGCTGCCTGTGCTTTTGCGTCTGTCAACATCGAATCGATCTCGGCCTCTGCTTCTTCACGCTTTTGCGAGCTGGCTTCAGCCGCGGCCAATCCTTCGGCAATCTTAGCTTGCCGCTCACGTAAAGCTGTGATGATGGGCGGCCACACATATTTCATGCAAAACAGCACAAAAATGGTGAACGCGATGGCCTGACCGAGTAAAGTTGCATTGATATTCATTGCGTACTCCTAAGGCTTATCGGTTGACTAGCCGCCTAGCTGGCCGATGAACGGGTTCGCAAATGTGAAGAACAAGCCGATACCAACACCGATCATAGGAACCGCATCAAGCAGACCCGCAACGATAAACATTTTTACCTGCAACATCGGAGTCATCTCCGGCTGACGTGCAGCACCTTCTAGAAAACGGCCGCCTAACAGACCGAAGCCAATCGCAGTACCCAGTGCACCAAGACCGATTAGCAGTGAAACCGCGATAGCTGTATTTCCAAGAATGGTTTCCATCATTAACTCCAATATTTAAGTTTTAACAAATCAATTAACGAAACAAAAATTCGACGATAAGCCTTTTAGTGGTGCTCATGCGCCATGCTGAGGTACACAATCGTAAGCATCATAAAAATGAACGCTTGCAGCGTGATAACCAAAATATGAAAAATTGCCCATGGCACCGACAGCAGCCATTGTGCTGCGAACGGTAGTAGAGCAATAAGAATAAAGATCAGTTCGCCTGCGTACATGTTGCCGAACAGTCGCAGAGCCAATGAAATCGGTTTCGCAATTAGCGCGACACCTTCGAGTAATAGATTGATCGGAACAAAAAGCCACTTGATGATGATGTTGTCACTGCTAAAGGGGTTGAACGCCAGTTCACCCAAAAAGCCACCAAGACCTTTGATCTTGACGCTGTAGTAGATCATCAGTGCAAATACGGACAAAGACATCGCAAACGTGATGTTGACATCGGTGCTAGGCACAACCTTCATGTAAGGAATATGCAAAACCCGAAGCGCAAATTCAGGAATGAAGTCCACCGGAATCAAGTCCATGAAGTTCATCAAGAACACCCAGACAAATATGGTGAGTGCCAAGGGTCCTATCAAGTCGTTTTTGGCAGTAAATGTTTCTTTGACGTTGGTGTCGACAAATTCAACCAACAATTCGACAAAATTCTGCAAACCACCGGGGACACCGGCCGTTGCTTTATCAGCCGCCTTTTTAAATAGCCACAGAAACAGCGCGCCAAGCAGAATAGACCAGAAGAGCGAATCTAGGTGTAATGCCCAGAAACCCATTTCGGCTGCTTCTTGAGCACTATGGGCAATGCCCAGGCCGTTTTCAGGGTGGTAGCCAAACACCAAATTCGTCAGGTGGTGTTTGATGTAACCCGTGGTGGTTATCACTTCGCCTTCAGCTGCCATTTGCCTTTTTGCCTGCCTGCGTAGAACGCTTCGCTTCCATACCGCTGGCGATGAGCGGTACGATCCAATTCAATACCTGCACGCCTACATATCCGGCGAACAGCGCTAATGGGTTGATGGGCTTGACGTATATAAACGTCACAGCGAACATCATTGCGGACATCACCATCTTGCCGGCCTGTCCTGCGTAAAACGAGCGAATGATCTGTCGTGCCGCTCTGGCACCACGGTAACGAAACGCTCGCAATGCGAAATAACAATTCGGTAGCCAGCAGATCAGGCCACCAATCAGTGCGGATTTACCCGCAGTGATGTCCAACACCAGCCAGCCTACTAAGCCGGCAAATCCTGCGCCAATTGCTTGCAGAACAAGCAACCATTTAATCACGCGCAATCGTTTGTCAGCCTGCTGCATCACAAAGGCTCAAAAGTCCGACCTGGGAGTGGGCGTGGCACCGCATTGCACCGGTTTTGCGCGGGGCAAATTATAGCAGTCTTTTCGGTGAATAAGTGCTCATGGTCCGTAATCGATGACCAAAGAACACTTCACTTTATATGCGACAAAATCCCTTCCAGTTCATCAATGGAACCGTATGTAATCTCCAGCTTCCCTGCTCCGGATTGTTTGTGCTTAATGGAAACTCCAGCGCCGAGTTTTTCACCCAGTGACTGCTCCAGTTTGCGAATATCCGGATCGTTCGATGTACTAGCACTTTTGGTACCGTTGCGCTTTCCGGTGCGCATCTCACGAATCAATTTCTCAACCGCTCGAACGGTAAGTTGCTGATTCACAATGCGTTTCGCAAGCTCTGGCTGATCCTCCAACGGTGCACCCAATAGCGCTCGCGCATGGCCCATGTCGAGCTGTCCTGCCTCCAATAGCCGTTTGGGCTCATCGTGCAAATCCAGTAAGCGCAGCGTATTGGACACGGCTGCACGAGATCGGCCAATGGATTCTGCCAGCGCATCGTGAGTCATCCCAAACTCATCGCACAGCCGGCTGAGTGCCGCCGCTTCTTCCAGCGGATTTAAATCTTTTCGCTGAATATTTTCGATCAGCGACACCGCGGCAACCGATTCATCATCCAATTCACGCACGATGGCAGGGATATCGCCGATACCCGCCAGTTGCGCCGCGCGCCAGCGTCTCTCTCCAGCGATCAATTCATACTTGCCGCCAAAGGGTCGGACCAACACCGGTTGGATCAACCCTTGTGCCTTTATGGAATCCGCCAGTTCTTGCAACAACACCGGATCAAAGTGCTGCCGTGGCTGGTAACTGCCTCGAGTAATTTGGTCAACACCCAACAAGCGAAACTTATCGCCTGTGGCTAATCCTTGTACAGATGCTGGCACCTCGGTTTTAGGAGCCGCCTCTTCAGCCTCAACCGCCACACCTTCGACCACATCACCTGCCGTATCCTGCTGAGTTTGGCGCTCTGTTGGTCGCGCTGACGGTTTGGGTTTGGTCCGACCCCCGAGCAACGAATTTAGATTCCGACCCATCGCAGGCTTTTTAGCCATCTACAGAATCCACCACTTTGGGGCTCGTTTGAGCGTCTGTTGTTAGCTGCGCAGGTGAGACAGGTTCTCGGCCGCGGCGCCGTAGAATTTCACCCGCCAAGGCTAAATAGGCGAGTGCGCCGCGCGAATGTTTGTCGTACTTCACAATCGACATCCCGTGACTGGGGGCTTCGGCGAGCCGAATGTTACGCGGCACGATGGTTCGAAACACATCATCCCCGAAATGCTCCATTAATTGAGCGGATACCTCTACCCCGAGATTATTGCGGCCATCGTACATGGTGCGAAGGAGCCCCTCGATCACCAGATTGTCATTCACCGCTTCGCGAATGCCCTCAATCGTATCAAGCAGCGCCGACAGCCCTTCAAGCGCATAGTACTCACATTGGATGGGCACCAAGACACTGTCCGCGGCCACAAAAGCATTCAACGTCAGGATGTTCAGCGACGGCGGGCAGTCGATGAAAATAAAGTCGTAGTTGGCTTTGACAGCGGTTAACGCTTGTTTCAGCTGTTGCTCTCGGTCCTCCATATCCATGAGCTCAACCTCTGCAACCGTCAAATCTGAATTGGCAGGCAGCACATCGCAATGGTTGGCTTCGGAGCGCAGAGACACCTGTTCCACCGGCACACCATCGACCAGAATGTCCAGCATGGATTGCTCGATGTCGTGCTTATCAATCCCGCAGCCCATCGTCGCATTGCCCTGCGGGTCCAGGTCGATAAGCAAAACACGCTTATGCATGCTACCTAAGGCCGCTGCCAGATTGACGCTAGTGGTGGTTTTACCCACGCCACCCTTTTGATTTGCCACTGCAATGATTCGACCCATAGACGGAGTTTAATTCATGTTTGAGAAAGTAGCGTTGTAAAGCGGTTAATTCTCGAGCAGCTAGTTAGACATTAACGCTTAACCGCCATTAATAGACGGTTTTCTCCAACTTTTCACAATTGAACCCGGTGCTCTGGCACGAAGCTTGTCCTTTAAATTCAACGACCCAATTGAGCACTATTGTGGGAAAGGAAGCCTGCCAGCAACAACGACATGATTCCGACAACCCGTGCGCATCTCGGCCTAGCTATTGGCCTGCTGTTGTACAGTCCAGCCCATGCTCAACGCTATACACCGGTAGCCCTGTGCGCTATCGACTCCATTAACACCTATGAGAGTCTCACCGGTGCACCTGGTATCGGTGGTGACTACCCGTCTGGCAGTGTTCAAAGTATCACCACCGCTGTAGGAGATACCGCCTCGCCCGGTGCGCCGACCGCCGCCAATGGCGACAATGAATTCGTCGTGCTGCTGCTGGATACCAACAATGATGGGACTCCTGAACTGTTAGGGTCTTCGAGTTGTGCATTCAGCACAACAGCATCTCCGGTGGGTTGTACGGTCACCCAAAACATCACCGTACCCGCAGTGACTGAAGACACAACGTTCCGCGGCCGAGCGATGCTTAGCTACAACGACACAAACCCAGCAGACGGTTGTGGTCCGAATGCCTATGGCGACTCAGTGGACTTTCTTGTCGTCGCCGATGTTGCCGAAGCCATAACCTTAACCGATGTCAGTGCCTGGGAAGATGGTGGCCCGATAACCGTGACTGCCACTTTGTCGCACAATGTTAGAGACGGCTCAGGGTTTGTACCGTTTACTGTGGAATACACCACCGACGATGGCACTGCGACAACGATTGATCCTGACTATACAACGTCCGCTGGAACGTTAACTTTTAATGGGCAAGCCGGGGACACACAAACAATCACCATTGTGCCGACTGCAGACTTTGCTCCTGAGGGTGATGAGACACTCACCGTACGTTTGTTTAACTTAAGTAACTCCACTCACGGCATTGATACCACTGACACAGCCCTGGTGACGCTACTCGATGACGATGAAGAAGTGGATCTGTTAGTTACGAAATCTGTCGATAACAGCACTCCCAATATTGGCGAGACCATCATATTTTCGTTGGAGGTAGGCAACCTCGGACCGGCTGATATTGTCGATGCATCTGTTGCAGATTTGGTACCGAGCGGATTTAGTTCGGTCACCGCCATCGCCGTGCCACCGGGAACCAGTTTCAGCATCAGCGGCAACACGATTGATTGGACCGGTATCGATATCACCAGCGGTGCAACACTAACAGCGACCTACTCGGCCGTTGTGTTACCTCCTTAATGCTTCTCACACACCGCCAGGTGCCTCTGCCCACTACCGGGTAACTCGATTCTTTCCATCTGCATCAATTTAAATGATCCCGGTAGCGTTTCTGGCAGTTTGTCGGCTCGCCCTAGCATCACTAATGCCTGTCCGTGCGTTTTTAGCAAGTTTTGCGCGAACAGTAAGAATTGTTCTGGTGCACTGAAGGCGCGAGATACCACCGTGTCGGCAAGCTGCGTAGACTCACCTTGCGTAGAATTAAACAGCTGTTGAGCCTGCAGAGTCTCTACACGCACTTGCCGAACCTCCACATTATGGATCGACAACTCCAATAACGCTTGTTGTTGAAAGCGAGTTTTTTTCCCGTTGGACTCCACTGATATGAATGAGTGATCAGGTTGGTGAATAGCCAAAGGAATCACCGGCAGACCCGCACCGGTTCCTAAGTCAATCACCCGCCCCTTTATCCAGCGAGAAATGGACAAGCTATCCAGCAGGTGCCGATCAACCATATCCGGCAGGTGACGGACCGCAGTCAGGTTATAGACTTTGTTCCATTTTTCTAAGAGCCTAATAAACTGAATGCTTAACTGAATCTGTTCATCAGTGCAGTCAGTGTCAATCGCCTTCAATCCATTAACCAATTGCTGCGTTAAGGAATCAAGCACTATCGCGAAGAGTTGCGTTGTTTTTGACTGAGGCTTTTTTAAGATGAACCAGCAGTAACGAAATTGCAGCGGGTGTGACACCGGCGATACGGCTGGCTTGCCCGATAGTACTCGGACGGTGCTCAGAGAGCTTTTGCTGAACCTCGTTCGACAGCCCACGCACCACAGCGTAGTCAAGATCTTCAGTTAAAGAAATGTTTTGCTGATTGCGCGTTCGTTCGATATCCGCTTGCTGTCGATCAAGGTACCCGGCGTACTTACCTTGAATTTCAACCTGTTCGATCGCAGCGTTACTCGGCTTATCGGCTATACCAACAAGATCGAGCAATTTATCTAACTGCACTTCGGGCATCTTTAATAGTTCGGTTGCGCGACGCTCGCGCGCCAGTGTCAGCCCGGTCGCTACAGTGAGTTTCTGCGCATCTTCCGTACCTGGCCGTATCCACACGTCATTCAGTTGAGACTTTAACGTTTCAACCTCATCCATTTTTTTAGAAAAGGCATTCCAGCGACTATCATCTACCAGGCCCATTTCCCGCCCGACCGGGGTCAATCGAATATCCGCGTTGTCTTCCCGGAGCATCAATCGATATTCTGCTCTGCTGGTAAACATGCGATAGGGTTCAAGAGTGCCCCGTGTAATTAAATCGTCTATCAGCACACCAATGTAAGCCTCATGCCGCTGTGGAGACCAACATTCCTCGCCTCGGACTTGTCGAGCGGCGTTTAGACCGGCAACCAATCCTTGCGCACCCGCTTCTTCATAACCGGTGGTGCCGTTTATTTGCCCAGCGAAATACAGCCCGTTTACCGCTTTAGTTTCCAGTGAAGGTTGCAAGCCAAGAGGATCGAAGAAGTCGTATTCAATGGCATATCCTGGCCGAGTAATGTGAGCCTTTTCAAACCCTTTAATCGAATGCACATAGTCGAGCTGAACATCAAACGGCAAACTGGTAGAAATACCGTTGGGGTAGATTTCGTGCGTGCTCAGACCTTCTGGTTCGATAAAGATCTGATGAGAACTCTTATCGCTAAAGCGCACCACTTTATCTTCGATCGATGGGCAATAACGTGGTCCGACCCCTTCAATGTTTCCTGAGAACAAAGGAGAACGATCCAACGCGCCTCGAATGATGTCATGGGTTTTTTCGTTCGTGTGTGTGATGTGGCAGTGCACCTGCTCCGGGTGGTCATCGACAGAGCCTAGGTAAGAGAACACCGGTCGAGGAGAGTCTCCGGGTTGTGCGTCTAGCTGGGAATAGTCGATCGAACGGCCGTCGATCCGTGGCGGTGTACCGGTTTTCAGTCGGCCAACATCAAAAGCCATTTCACGTAGGCGCAGCGCCAGAGTCTGGGCCGGAGGGTCACCCGCCCGCCCTGCAGAAGTTTGAGATTCCCCCACATGAATCTTGCCAGCCAAAAACGTCCCAACAGTCATCACCACGGTGGGTGCTTTGAACATCACACCCAGCTGCGTAACCACACCCTCCACACGATTGCCATTGATGATTAAATCGTCCACGCTTTGTTGGAACAACGTCAGGTTGGTCTGATTCTCGAGCATCAGCCGAATGGCTTGACGGTATAGCTGACGGTCCGCCTGCGCTCGGGTGGCGCGCACCGCAGCACCTTTACGCTGATTCAGAGTGCGAAAGTGAATGCCCGCTAAATCGGCGGCTTTTCCCATCGCACCGCCCAGCGCATCAATCTCTTTAACGAGATGACCTTTGCCGATTCCCCCGATCGCAGGGTTGCAGCTCATCTGTCCCAGCGTTTCAATATTGTGTGTCAGCAGAAGTGTGCGAGCACCAGAACGGGCGGCCGCGAGCGCAGCCTCGGTGCCAGCATGCCCGCCGCCAACAACAATCACATCAAAAGTGGTTGGGAAATCCATCTCCCTATTATATGGGGAAAATTGGTTAATTATTGGATAACCGGCACTACAGGGGCCTTCAGAGCGGAAAGCAGACTTTATCGACAGTTTTGCAGGTCATAAAAACTACGCCCACATTCCATCTCGACATCAGCCCGTGTGACGCCAATATCCTGCAACATCCGATCACTTAGCCGAACCAGAGTTTTCCTATCCTTTCGAACGGCATACATAAACTTGATCCGTTCGATCAGATCATCCGCTTTGCTTCTAACTTTGCCGAGTAGATCGTTGGTAGCAGCGTTTAATTCAGTGTTATCTAATGCGGTTGCTGAAGTAGTCATGTGTTTTTCCTGTGTTTCAAGATCAATGGTTTGTGGAGTGAAATTATCGACCTTGAATGCTTCAGAACTGCTTCAACTTGCTAATAGTTTTGTTTCATTTGTATCACTCTCTAAATTTACCTGTATATGCCGTAGAACTCCTTAATGACCCTGGGCAACGCTGAAACATTTTTAACAAAATCGCTATGCCACTGAAACTGTTTAGAAACGTACAGTGCCGATACTAGATTCCCAAGCAAACACTCACCCACAAGGGGAATCAATATGAACGCAAGCACAATTCAAAACAAGGGCCTAATTTTCACTCCAGCCGAAATTAAACCAAGTCGGTTGAGTACCTTACTACGAATGCTCAACGACATTGGCATGCCAGCCTTTGACTTTGCTAGCTGGAGCAAAAAAGCATTTGGAAAGGGTATTGACCGACGCGAGGAATCAGTTCTTGCCAGTCTACGAAACACAAACTTCGTTAAATATTCCTATATATAAACGTACCGAGGCTGCAGCCATATGCACCTGGCTGCAGCTATCAATGTCTTTAAGTTTCTACTCGACTTAAAACACCCATCACTCAATCAACACCATCATCTTAACTCCACCCAATACTCACCATTTAATGCTCTAAAAGTGCCGCCTCCTTTGTATCGGTTATTTAACTCAGTAGTAACTTTATTAACAATTCTCTTTGGCCCTTGGAATGAAACTGAAACTTTCGAGGACGATACTAGTTCCTCAACTTATTCAATTTCATGCAAAGAGGAATCAACATGAACGCTAGAGCATTTCAGTACGAAGGTCTTGTTTACACCCCGGAAGATTTCGAACGAAGTCGTCTGGACGAATTGATCTATTCACTTAAGAAAAAACTGTCAGATTGGAAAAAAGCGAAGAAGGCCGCACAGAGCACGGCGCAACAGGGTCAAGGAATGTTGACGTTTGACTATTTTCTCGGGCGGCCTGTTTATCGACCCATTTCACCGCTATATCGACGCGGCGATTGCAACACCATCAATCTGTAAAACGTAACGCTAATCAAATTTTTTACTTCAACACTTAATAGGAAATCAACATGAACGCAAATAAAGCACTTTGGGAAAAAGGCGACTTTACTAAAATCGCCGAAACAATGAGAGACAGTGGTACAGAACTGATCGGTAAAATCGGTATAAACAGTAACCACAAAGTATTGGATCTCGGCTGTGGTGATGGCACAACCGCCATACCAGCAGCGAGGCTAGGAGCCGATGTACTGGGAGTGGACATAGCCAGAAATCTTGTAAAAGCGGGGAATGCTCGAGCGGCACTAGAGAATTTGGACAACTGCAAATTTCAGGAAGGCGATGCCTGTCAACTAGGTGAACTAGCCGATAACTCATTTGATCGAGTGATTTCTATATTTGGTGCTATGTTCGCACCAGAACCACAAAACGTGGCAAAAGAAATGGTCAGAGTGGCACGCCCCGGAGGTCAGGTAGTCATGGGCAATTGGATCCCCAACGATCCCACTTTAGTGGCACAAATTTTAAAAACTTGCTCTGCCTATGCGCCGCCTCCGCCAAAAGGCTTCATCAGCCCGATGACTTGGGGCGTTCAAGAAAGTGTTACCGAGCGGTTTGTTTCAGCCGGAATTGAAGAGGAAAATATCTCTTTTATCGAAGATACCTTCACTTTCTCTGCGTCTATCTCACCGAGTAAATTTTCAAAGCGGTTTTTGCAATACTACGGACCGACTATGAATGCTCTCGAAGCTGCCGCACAGGCAGGAAAAGCTGCGGATTTGGAGCAGGAGCTGGAAGATTTGTTCAACACCCACAACAAAAGTACAGTGACAGACGCTATGCTAATTCCAGCGACGTTTTTACGAGTGACCGTTTCTGTGTAGTCAAAGTTGAATGTGATCAGTCAGCGATACGCAAGGACTATCGGCTTAGTAAGTCATGTACAAAAGCCGGTAGTTCTTGCCGAGTGCGTGTAGGTTTAGGGGTCGAACACATAGCCTAAGCCACGAACGGTTCGAATTATCTGTGGTTTCGAGGGATTGAGCTCAAGCTTTCGTCTTAGTCTTAATACGCGTATGTCAATACTGCGATCAAACGGATCCCATTCTCTGTCACTCGACATTTCCATCAGTTGATCTCGGTTAAGTACACGCCCTTTATTGCGTATAAAGAGTTTTAACAGGTTGAACTCCATCGCTGTAATTGCAATCTCGGCACCCGCCCTATCAAACAATTTTGCCGAAGACATCTCAAGCGTAAGTCCGTCGATATTTACCGCACTTGAATTGTCAATTTCATCGAGATCAATCGCTGGTTTCTCTGCACCAGATCGTCTTAACACGGCTTTGATTCGAGCTTCCATTTCCCGAAGATCGACCGGTTTACCTAGATAATCATCAGCGCCCATTTCCAAGCCAATTACTTTATCGACTGGTTCGTCCGCTGCGGTGAGCATAATAATCGCAACCTTCCGATCCGCCCGGAGCCGTCGCAGCACGCTCAAGCCATCCTCTCCGGGCATGTTGATATCCAATAAAATCAAATCGATAGTTTCGTGACTCTCTAAACACTGGTCGAGCGCTTCGCCACTGTCGGCCACAGTGACTTCAAAGTCCCGTTTCCTTAAGTATTTCGCCACCATCTCGCGAAGATCTGGTTCATCATCACAAACGAGAATATGAGTAGATTCAGTCATAATGGCTGTTCGCCCGTTCTATTTAGTGTCGCAATGTTCCAACAATTGAATCCAGATCGATCGCCGTGAGGGGTTTTTCGTATATCTTATGGGTGCCTTCGGCGCGAATTATCTCTGCTTCTTCGCTAATGGAATCACCAGTGACAAAGACCAACTGACGGGATAAAAAGGGCCATCGATTTTCAATCAACCTCAATAAATCCAACCCACTCATACCAGGCATTCTAAGATCACTGACAATTAATTGAAATTGCCGATCTTTCTCAAGCAGTGCAAGGGCTTCTTCAGCACTACCCACAGCCATTATCGAAATCCCTACGCTTTCAAATAATTTCTTGAAAACTTCAGCCACTTCAGGTTCATCCTCAACGAGTAATGCTCGCGTGGCAAGAGAAACACTCGCCGGAGTCGATGCTGATTGGTTCGTCGCCGGCCTATCTGCCAACGGTAAAGACACCACGAAGGTAGCTCCACCCAATTCACTCTCGTCAACAAACAAGTTTCCATGATGAGAATCCACAATTCGATGACTGAGAGCAAGACCAATACCGGTACCCTCATCCACAGCTTTAGTGGTGAAGAACGGCTCGAATATTCGGGACTGGATTTCAGGCGCGATCCCCGGACCATTGTCGGCAATCTCGACCTCGACCTGTCCCTTCTTGATCCGGCTGATGATCCGGATACGGCCCGCGGGCCCCTTGC
>JAHQVR010000272.1 GCA_019634245.1 Gammaproteobacteria bacterium | reverse complement strand
GCGAAGTTCCATTATCCGTCAGATATACTAGAGTCGTTGGCTATTTACACTTCGGTAAGGGACGCCCAATTTGAGTGATCTGATCGATTTCAAACCTTTGGGTAAGAAAAAACCCTGCCAGACCCACTTGAGAATGAGATTTACTCACCGGATATACGCTGGCCTATCAACGTAAGATTGCTTAACCTGTCAACCAAACCCGTTCGGGGAGAATAGCCTCGATCAACGCTCATGAAAGTATCAAGCTGCAGTTCAGCTCGATCAATGGACTGTATTTGCTCCATAGCGGAGCATACGCGTTCGCTGATTCTTTGTTCGTCAAAATTTTCTTCGGCGGGATTGCTTTTAGCCAGTTTTAAATTTATCGACAGCTTCTTTGGGTAGTCTTCTAAAGTCTTTCTGATATAAGCAAAATCTTCGGAGATACATGCCTCCCAGGGAACTTGCACGACTATGCCCGCCAGTTTAAGTTCAGTATCCTGCTGTTTTTGCCATTTGATAATACTGGTGAGTTTCTCTAATGGAAATCCAGCACTAACGGTATGCGCAAAAGGTTTGGATAGGTCAGAGCTATGAGCACCCGATGCTGCATAGCTGAGAACAACGGGCACGGGTACGTTGCTGAATGGATCTGGTAATCTCCAATGATCCGCATCGCTAGGAAGAATATACTCAAGGGCATCTATTGACGAGTGAAGACCATCTATCGCGCTTGGCATTCGATTCCAATTACTTGGCAAACAAATAACGGAAAGCCGAAATCCCAGGCTGATCGCTTGTTCAATGCGCCGTCTGCCCGAATCGCTAATTAAATCCTGTAGCGGTATCCTTAGCCGGTGTATGCCCATTTGCATTAGTCTTAACAGGGCGTAGTCGTTTCGAGCGCGCTTGCGGGTGAATTCCTCCATAGGCCCGTTGTAAGGTAAGTCAATTGACTCGTGCCAAGCATGCCGCATACTTACCGTGATATTTTTTTGTGTTGGCGGATCTGCCGAAGGTAGCGATACCGTAGCTATAGACTCATTCTGTTCAATCCCTTTCGTACCAATGACTCTAAGTGCGATTCTTTTAGGGTAGATTTCCACCATAGCGACTGATAATTTTTCTGTATCGTCTCGTCCAAATTCTGCTGCTGGGCCAATTTTAAATAATTCGGAATAATCCTGTCGTGTAAAACTGGTGCTGGCTAGGGTATAAAATTTAGAATTACCAATTTTGTTGTAGAAGAAATGATGAACATGGCCGGAGAACACTATTTCGACGGAATAGGTGGCGATCTTTTCAAGCAGCCAACTCCGACCGGGTTCGGCAATATTATCGTAATGCTCGGCTTCGTCGGGGTCATGAATAAACAGTGGATAATGCGAAAATAAAATTAAACGATAGTTGGAGCTTTCAGACAATCGTTTGCTGAGCCATAAATTCTGCTCTTGTTCGGCCTGGGACCCAGTATTGATCAATGAGGAATTGATCACCACAATGCGAATATTCTGTACATCAAATGAATACCAATGTGCACCAAACCAGGACGAATATTTTTCCATCGCGTTTTTATTCACAATGGCTGCTGGTGATCCAGGCATGGGCTTGTCACCTACATCGTGATTGCCAGATACATAATGTATATTTGGCTTCAAAGGTTCGAAAATGCTGATAGCCTCTTCACAGGCTGAATCGTAAGAGGGCATAGCGGGCAATGGATGTACCATATCCCCAAGATGAACAACGAATTCAGGTTCTTGGCTTGCCAATAGCGAACAGGCATATCTAGCTCGGGAATTGGCTTTATCGTTTACTGGGTAGGGTGATGACTGATCTCCTTCGGGAGAACGAACGTGGGTATCGGTGATTATTCCAAAGGAGAAAAGCGGTACGGAATTAAAGTTTTCATCCGTATCAGCCATTAAATGCTGCTCGAGAGTTTTGCTTTCGGTGTTGCCATATCAAAAAACCGATGGAAAGTATTGTTAATCCCCAGAAAAATATACAAATCCCAGTGGAGAAGAATATTCCATAATCTCCTTTGGAAATGAGCAAAGACTGCCGAAAATTGTCCTCGAGCAATGGGCCAAGAATAAATGCAATTAAAAAGGGAGCGGCAGGGATGGCAAGCTTTAACATAGTGAACCCAACCGCGCCCATAATAAACATTATGCCAACATCGAAAATGGTGTTGTTGACGGCATAAGCACCATAAACACATAAAACCAATACCACAGGAAACAATCGTTCACGAGGTATATCGGCAATTCGGCTGATCAGTTTTATCGAAAGCTTTCCCACGATCAGTAGGTAGAATGAACTCAACATAATTCCCATAAAAAGCGCGTATATAAGACTGATGTTGTCCTGAAACATCAATGGGCCAGGGCGCAACCCATGGATCATAAAAGCTCCCAAAATAATAGCGGTAATAATGTCACCAGGAATTCCGAGCGCCAGTAGAGGAATCATCGTGGCTCCCGCCACGCCGTTATTTCCCGATTCAGAGGCTGCGACCCCTTCAATATTTCCGGTGCCAAAACTGTTTGGGTCTTTGGAAGTTCGTCTCGCTTCGCTGTAGGACATGAAAGCAGCGGGTGCACCACCAATACCAGGTATAGCTCCAAGACATACGCCGATCAGGCTGCCGCGAATAATAGATTTAAGACTGGAGAGTACGTCCTTTAAGCTTGCGCCAACGCCTGCGAGACTACTCTTGGCGAGTTCTTTATGTCGCTGCAAGAAGAAATTTATTATTTCGGGTAATGCGAATAGTCCGATGAGCACTGGTATGAAGGTGAGGCCGCTCATAAGATTTACTTGCCCGAATACGAATCGACTGGTACCGAATATTAAATCCAGGCCAACTGTAGCGAGAATTAGGCCTAACGCAGCGGACCCAAAGCCCTTAAGCAATTGTTGACCTGATACCCCTGCAATAATGGTTAAGGAAAATACGATGAGCGTGAAAAGCTCAGGCGATCCAAACTTAAGTGCAAAACCAGCCAATACCCCGGCGAACAGAATAAGTGAAATATTGGAAATGAAGTCGGCAATGCAAGAAGAATACAAGGCGATGTCTAGTGCCCGTCGGGCCTCTCCTCGTTGTGCAAGTGGATAACCATCCAACACGGTGCACGAGGCGGCAGGGGTGCCAGGTGTATTGATGAGTATGGCCGTGATTGAACCGCCGTATATACCACCTTTATATACGCCTAGTAACAGCAAAATGCCTGTTACCGGTTGCAGCGTGAAAGTAAAGGGCAGCGTCAGCGCAACCGCCATGGGAGTTGTCATTCCGGGTATCGCACCAACCACTGTGCCAACCACTACGCCGATGAGTAATGCCAGCGCATTGTCGACGGTGGCAAATAAAGCAAACGCAGAGCTGAGAGTTTCAAGCATGCGCTTATGCCCCCCCAATGATGGGTCGCAGCACGCCCGATGGGATCGGGATATTAGCAATGTGGGTGAAAAACAAATGCAGGGTAATCGGTAATAATAATGAGATAGCGAATAGGGCTACTATCGAGCGTTCTCCTGCTATCAAAAGCAGTACGAAAACTGCGATAGCTGAAGCAAGCACAAACCCTAGTGGTTCCAGCGCGATGTAGTAAGCGACCAAAGTGGCCACAAGACCAATTAGAACCACAAGCCAGTTATCGCGTAGATTTTCCTGAGCGCCTTGTTCCGAATCTGCATTTGACAGCCAACGCGTTGCTAAAAGAATGGTACCGAACAGCAGCAAACTGATTCCAACCAGCCGTGGATAATAGGATGGGCTCAGCGCAGCAAATTTAACCTTTTTGGGTTCTTGAATCCCATACGGAATAGCCACCCAGATAATGATTGCAGCGATGCATATGAAAAATAAACCGGCGAATAGGTCGAGTTTTCGGGTCGATTTCATTGTGGCGCGATCCCTTTCGTCGAATGATCAGCTGATGTGTGGAGCATCATGAATCTCAAGATACTTTTCGGGGCTCAGTCAGCCTGTTTATATTTAACGTGTCGGTTAACAGAAAAGCTTTTAATCCGGATTTCACAGCTGCATCAAGGCTTGTGACAGTACAAGCTGCTAACTGGCAATTGGCGTGGTAGTTAAGTGGTGGAGCTAAGCGCTTTCGAACACCAATCAAGTAGTCTGTTTGCCGGCATGTACTTCCTGCCACTAATATACGTTCAGGTGAAAAAAGGGCTACCACGCTTTTTAATCCTTCCCCAAGATGTTCACCAGCAACTCTAAATAACTCTGAAACTTCTCTGTTGTGTTCAGACTCTTTAATAGCACTAGCCAGTCGCTTGTTGAGCGGTTGTGTTGAGTCGAAGTGCATCAACTGGGCACGTTCCAGGCTTTCGACAATAGCCGCTCCTGACGCCAGTGCATCCAAACATCCGATTTGCCCACAATAGCATTGGCGTGCGGTACCTTGGACTTGTAGATGAGCGATTTGTCCCAAACGGCCGCTTTCGGTTTGTAGTAGCTGATTGTTAGCGTAAACACTCGAGCCAATTCGCCAACCATTATTGATCAATACAATACTTTGGTTATGTTGGGCCGGGTAGTGCCACAGTTCAGACTCCAAAAGTGCAACAGCACGTGCCTCCAAGTGCACGGGTAGTTTTAACCTGTCTTCGATCCGCGATTTCGCCGCTACATTGTTCCATCCAAGTACCGGCGAGGAGATGTTATCGTTGGTTGCAGGGTCGGTGTTCACCGCTACGACGACCGACACACCAAGAATTTTCTCCAGAGCAATATCCGAGTGGTCGATCAGCGATTCTGCGGTCTTACAAAACACATCGATAGCATTGATAGCCTCTGAAAGATCTAAATCTGGTAGCTCAATTGATTTAATAATGTCGCCACGACAATTGGCCAGAGCGACTGCTCGTCGATTGGCTGATATAACCATCATCACCATCGTGGCGGTTGTCGTGGATAGTGCGAGTAGTCGGGTGTGGCGGCCACGCCCCTCCGGCTTTTGAGGATCCTGCTGTTCGACTACAACACCTGCGTCGATCAATTCCCGAGTGATTCGAGAGATTGCGGCAAGTGTAAGGCCGGTATTTTCAGCGATGTCGGCGCGGCTTAGTGCGCCTGCTCGGGCGAGTTCACCCAACACCGCTACACGGTTTATTGCTCGCAGCTCATGGGTGGAATGGAGAGTCATAATATTTAATTGACGTCGGTAATTAATTATTGAATACTTGAGTCATCGAGTCAAGAGCGCGTTCTCGCGTTCATCGTCCCGGTTTTGTCGTTGAACATTTAAACCACCCGGAGGTAGGAAATGAAAAAAAGAACGGTTCTGAGCGTTGCATTTGCTATGGCAGGCTCGCTCCTGTTTGGCGGTGTAGTCATGGCGGATGAATACCCTAGTAGGCCAATAACACTGGTCATACCCTATGGACCGGGTGGCGCTGCTGATTTGTCTGCCCGGCTAATCGCTGGAAATGCACCGAGCACCCTGGGGCAATCCATACTGCCCGTTAACAAAGCTGGTGCAGCTGGCGTGACCGGTTCTAATTTTGTCATTAACTCGAAAAAGGACGGCTACACGTTGTTGTCTGCTCGGGTCGGGTCACAGATGGGTGTTCCCGCAATGAATAAAACGATTCCTTATAAATGGGATGACTTCACGGTGATTGGGATGACCGAACTCAATCCGTTTATCTTGACTGTGTCGGCGGATTCTCCCTATCAAACGTTTGCTGATTTTGAAAAAGCCGTAAAAGAAGGCGTTGAGTTGACTTATTCGTCAGCGGGCGTGGGTACCTTGCTGCATATTGCAACGGCTGTTATGGCTGACGCCATGGGTGCTGATCCCGAAAAGCTGACCCATGTTCCGTACAAGGGTGGAGGCAAGGCGAGAACGGCTGTGGTCTCAGGTGCGGTTGATTTTTCATGGGGCAATTTATCTGCCTCTGCTGGAGCCTTGGCAGCAGGGCAATTACGTGCACTCGCTGTCACCACCAAAGAGCGATTTGAGACTATCCCTGATGTGCCCACCGCCTCGGAAGTCGGCTACCCAAATCTAGAGCAAATTATCGGCTGGAGTGCAATTTATGGCCCGCCTGACTTACCCGATGAAGTTGTGGCCAAGTGGACCGAAACGCTTAATCAGCTAAATGAAAATGCTGCTTGGTTAAAGCTAACGAAAGGTCTTGGGAACATCGTTAGCATTATGGGGCCAGAGGAAACCAAGGCATTTGTCGAAAAGCAATACGTCGTGTTTGACGAGGCCATCAATAAGCTTGGTATGCGCATAGAGTAGGAACTCGTTATTAATATGCAGTCGGATTCTACGCAACCAAACATACTCTTTATAATGGCTGACCAGTTGGCAGCTCCTGCACTGCCCATGTATGGCAATGCAACGGCATTGACGCCGAATATTTCGGAGCTGTCAGCAACAGGCGTGATTTTCGACAATTGCTACTGCAATTTGCCCATGTGCGCACCCTCCAGAGCGTCCTTGCATGCGGGCAGATTGCCTTTTAGTTTGGAAATGTACGATAACGCCAGCGAATTCCGGGCTGATATTCCTACGCTACCGCATTACTTGAGAGGGCTGGATTATCGAACTGAACTCTCCGGAAAAATGCACTTTGTTGGCCCGGATCAATTCCATGGCTATAACAAGCGTCATACCACTGAGATTTATCCAGCCAATTTTGGTTGGACCGTTGATTGGTCGAAAGGTCGAGAGTATCGGCCAACAAACCTGACAATGGCTCCGGTTATTGAATCAGGTACCTGCGTTCGTAGTCTGCAAATGGACTATGACGATGAGGTGGGATACCACGGCGTGCAAGCCATTTATGATCTGGCGAGAAAAACCGACAACAAGCCCTTTTTTCTAACGGTTTCGTTTACCTCGCCGCACTCCCCGTTTGTCATCAGCGAGGAATATTGGGATTTGTATGATCATGATTCGATTGAATTGCCCACTGTGCCTGAAATTCCAATCGACGAAAAAGATCATCTGAGTCGGAACCTACACTACTGCCAGGCGCGACATTTATACACCGTTACTGATGAGCATCGTCGTAATGCTCGACACGCCTACTACGGAATGGTTTCATATATTGATAACAAGGTTGGCGCTTTGGTCGAAGCGCTTGAACGTTCGGGTTTGCGCGACAACACACTCATTGTGTTTACGTCGGATCACGGCGAAATGATGGGTGAACGCGGCATGTGGTTCAAACAGCATTTTTTCGAATGGGCAGCTCCCGTACCACTCGTTATGTCGATGCCGAGCCGGTTTCAAGCAGCGAGAGTTACGCAAAACGTGTCTCTCATTGATCTGATGCCCACGTTTCTCGATTTAGCTGCAGAAGATACCTTTGACGATTATATTGATGAACTTGACGGTCAGTCATTGTACGGAGCGTTAGAAGGCGACACCAGCAGTCTTCGGGATGTTGTAATTTCTGAATTCGCAGCAGACGGTTCTACCGGTCCAAGTCGCATGGTAAAAAAGAACGCTTGGAAATTTATGTATCTCGAAGGTGTGGAGACGCTTTTGTACAACCTGGAGTCAGATCCGAATGAGCTGAACAACCTAAGTGGGTTGCCTGCGTATTCAGACATTGAGAAGGAGTTAATGGCTATTGCCATGAATGATTGGGATCCTGAACATTTGCGTTCAGAAATCCTGTTAAGTCAGCAACGCAGGCTTAAGATTCATCAAGTGACCGAAGGAGAGCCCACCTACGTCATTGAAGTGCGAAAAGACGACGGTGAACGTTATGTGCGAAACGCCGGTGCAGCGGATACAAAGGCTCGTGCCAGACTACCGTTTGTGGAAGCAGCTAAGCCTGATAAGACTTCTGAATCCTAGAAGTGGAGCAACCAAAAGACGGATTGTATTTAGTCTTGCTAGGTTACCTAAGGATGCTTGTTAAGCACCAGTGTATTGAGTTTCGATAGTTCGAGAATAAAGGTAATGTCTAGGTCAGAGTCCCACTACTCTTTAGCCGTGGGTCCAGCGTATCCCTAACCGCATCCCCCAGCAGATTAAAACCAAACGATAAAAACAGAATGGCAAAACCGGAAAATACCGCTGGCCATGGGGATAACAACAAAAAATTCCGGCCTTCAGATAAGGCGAGCCCGAGAGACGGCACGGGAGGCTGGGCACCAAGCCCTAGAAACGATAAAGAGGCTTCAACCAGAATAGCCGCCGACAGTAGCAAGCTCGATTGAACCAGAATGACAGAGGCTAGATTGGGTAATATGTGAAATAAAACAATCCGTGCATCACTGGCACCAATAGCTTTCGCCGACATCACATACTCACTTTCACAAATCACCAGTGATGGGCCACGCAGCAGCCGTGCAAATATGGGGGTATACACAATCGCGATCGCAATTGCTGCGCCCCATTGGCTAGGGCCAATAATCGCGATGACCGCAATCGCCAGTAGCATAATCGGAAATGCAAATAAAATATCCATCAGACGCATAACAATACGATCAAACCAGCTACGGTAGTAAGCGGAGAGTATCCCCAGGGTTCCGCCTGCCATAAGCGAAAATGCAACAGCCATTGAACTGCTAAGCAAAGACGTGCGATAGCCGTAGACGATTCTGGCCAGCACATCGCGACCCAAATGATCAGTGCCGAGTAAGTTGATACTGTTGGGCGCCTTCATTCTTTGCACCATCACCTGGTTGTATGGATCCTGAAAACCGAGCCAGGGTGCTAGTAGTGCTAGAAATATCTGAACTACTACTAGCACGATCGCAAAACT
>JAHQVR010000271.1 GCA_019634245.1 Gammaproteobacteria bacterium | reverse complement strand
TATTAAGGCTAGTAAGCGCTCTTCATGATAGCGAGAACTAAGAATGTTCAAACACTGATCTACAGACACATCTCGATGCGATTTGGCTATTTTACGAATGATCGGTACTCGAACACCCAAAAACTTATCGCCGTATCCGTATTCCCCTTTCCCTGTTTTAAAAAAGCGTTTCGAATGCTCAGCGATGTCGGGATTCGCTTTATCGCGCAGTTGTTTTTGTACCTCGGTTAGCTTCATAACTCACATCTATCCACAGAATGGTTGATTGAACGCGGATCTCCAATCGTGAACCACCAGAACCACCAGAAACACCAGAAACACCAGAACCACCAGAAACACCAGAAACATTACAAACGTTTCAGCTGAAACGCCGTGGAAAACATTACGAACTCGACCTACGCTTATTACTGATCATATTTATAGTATAATAACAGCCGATAATTTACTACAGGCACCCACTATGACCATTGAATGGATATCAATGTTGCTAGAACGAGATTCCAACTCATATACGGACAATGAGCAACTCAAAGCCACCTGTATTGACACACCACTGGGCCAAATGTTCTTGGTAACGGACGATTCCTCTCTGCACCTATTGGAATTCTCAGACCGACGCGGTTTGCCCAATGAAGTAAAAAGGTTGAATAAATACGCAAAGGGTGACATTGGTATCGGTCGTTTTAACATCAGCGATCAAATTGAATCAGAGCTGGACGCTTACTTCACCGGCAAATCCGCTGAGTTCACCGTACCGCTCACAGAACATGGAAGTGAATTCACACGCACTGTTTGGCAAGCCCTTCGCGCAATCCCGGCGGGTACCACCCGAACCTATGCACAAATCGCTAAACAAGTGGGGCGCGAGACTGCTGTCAGGGCCATGGCTCGATCCAATGGTGCTAACCAAATTGCTGTGATCATCCCCTGTCATCGCGTATTAGGGGCCGATGGCTCTCTAACAGGTTACGGCGGTGGCCTTTGGCGCAAACAAAAACTGATTGACCTTGAAGCGCTGTACTACGGTAAATAGCCGTGGAGACTTGTTATGGTATTCATTGATAATATCCCTGCCTCCACCACGGCTGACCGACTATCACCATGACATCCACTCCATCCGTCGTTCTTATCCATGGGTTGTTTGGTCACTTAAATGACTCAGCGATTCTTCAATCTATAAACAACACCACGGTAATAGCGCCAGACCTACTGGGGTACGGTGCGAATGCTGAATCAATCCCCACAGCCCTTACGCTACAACACCAAGCAGACTATATTGCACAGATCATCGAAGAACAAAACTTCGGCAAAGTGCACTTGGTGGGCCATTCAGTGGGTGGTGCTGTTGCCGTACTCACCGCATCTAAACACCCCGAACTGGTCGCATCGGTAACGAGCATCGAAGGTAATTTCACACTAAAAGATGCGTTTTGGTCTGCGCAAGTTGCAAAAAAAGAAGTATCCGAGGTGGAAGCTATGGTCGCTGACTACCGATCCAATCCAGAGGCCTGGATTGCCGATGCGGGCGTACCGATTAATGATTGGACCAGCGCTGTAGCTCGAAGCTGGCTGGCCTTTCAAACAGCTTCAACCGTTCGCGCTCAAGCCGCAGCGGTCGTGGAAGCCACGGCGAACACTGACTACCTAGAATCCGTTCAAAATCTACTGTCCTCTACTACACCGTTTCATTTAATTGCCGGAGAACACTCCCGGGCTGGATGGGATGTACCTGAGTGGGTATCTCAACAAGCGACAAGCGAGCAGGTTATACCCAACACGGGTCACCTAATGATGCTCGAATCACCACAAGAGTTTGGGGCTGCCGTCGTAGCAGCGCTCTCACAGTGATACTGCGTCAAAACTATCGGGCTAGAGCGGCTGCGAAGCCACTTTGTCATCGAACAAATACGTCGGCGACAAATACGGGTTCACACCACTTAGGCCTTTGAGAAATTGAATGAATGTTTTCATGAGTCCACTGTACATCCAGAGGCACAATCACAGTCCGGTAAAATTGCCGCGCTACCGGTCAGATGCTACGCATTTCAACGTTGGTCCACGCTTTGCTGTGCACCCAATTCAAGCATTCACCTTAAGTTAGTCTAAAAATCGCACAAACTCGTCCACTGGCACTCGATCTGTTACCAATGTATTTTCGATAGCATCGGGGTTGGCATACCCCATCGTCATGCCACAAACTAACACTTCTTCGGGAGTAAAATTAAGCACCTTTCTGACTTCAGTGTGGTAATCCGGCCAGGCAGCCTGTGGACATGTGTGTAATCCCGCTTCACGGGCGAGCAACATGATGTTTTGTAGAAACATGCCGTAATCCAGCCAGCTTCCTGTGGCCAGCTCCTTGTGGATAGTAAACATCATTCCCAGCGGCGCATCAAAAAATTCATAATTCCGCTTGTGCTGTTTGTGAGTCTTCTCCCGATCACCTTTTTTGATATCCAGCAAACCATATAAATCCCAGCCTACTTTTCTACGACGAGCCAAATAGGGTTCGAACCATTTGGTGGGGTAGTACTGCGTCTCGCTACTGGGCTTAATATCGGGATTGTCAAACGCAGCACATACAGACTCACTGACCGCTTTTAAGGTGTCACCTTTGAGAACATACACTTCCCAAGGTTGCATATTGGTACCGCTAGGTGCACGAGCAGCCGTGGTGAGTATCGAACGCACGACATCGTTCGGGACATCTTCTGGCAAAAAAGCCCGAAGAGATCTCCGCGTGTTGATAGCGTCAGTAACACTGAGACTTTTGTCATAACTGATATAGTCTGAATCGTTCATGAAGTTAATGTATCTCCGGCCGCACGTTCTTTCTCGGTCAGCGCCACACGATCGCGTAGATAGATGGGTAGCGCCTTATCAGCTGTGTCCCATTCACCGTTTAATGCCTTGGGCGTAGCAAGTGTTATGTGATCTTGAGCATTAGGCCAGGCAGTTGATTGATCGGCCCGAACAAAACCCTCGGGCAACACGACGTTCTCTGGTGTATCCAGAGCATCTGCCGAGACTGTTTGCATAAGCCCCTTGGAATCCACGGCGTAGGTACCCCAGTAAGTTTCGCCTTTGCGAGCATCAAAACTCACCAACACTTTCTCGTACCCATTATCCCGGAAAAGCCCCTGAGCCAGTGCCTGTAAAGAAGACACAGCGATAATGCCGCAATTAGCACCAAACGCTACACCCGCTGCACAACTTGCAGCAATCCGCAAACCCGTGAAGCTTCCCGGACCTTGGCCAAACACAACCGCATCGAGTTCTTGAACATCTGCATTGGCCTCTTTAAACAGCGTATCAATCATGGGCAACAGCAATTGAGCGTGCTGTTGCGGTTCAACACGGTGATCGAGATAGAGTTTGTCAGCCACCCATAGTGCGACGCTACAGGCATCGGTTGAGGTATCCATAGCGAGCAGATTCATGACTCGGTCTCTGTGGCATAACTTTGCCGAATTCGTCGATAAAACTCTTCCACTTCTTCCAGTTCACGAGTGATGGGCATAGCAGGCATGCTGTTAATGAACACTTCTCCGTAGTTGCGAGTGCGTATGCGAGGATCGCACAATACAAGTACTCCGGTATCAGTAACATCTCGAATTAGTCGGCCTACACCCTGCTTCAACGAAATGGCCGCCTGCGGCAATTGATATTCATAAAAAGGGTTGCCACCGGATTGTTTCATTTGATCGATGCGCGCGCTCATCACCGGATCCCCAGGGGAGCCAAACGGAAGTTTGTCGATCACCACGCACGATAAAGCCTCACCGCGCACGTCAACCCCTTCCCAAAAACTACTGGTGCCCAATAGCACCGCATTGCCTAACGATTGAAAAGCTTCCACTAACTCGCGCTTGGGCATTTGACCCTGACACAACATCGGATAGTCAAATTTATCCGCTAAATAAGCCGACGCCTCGTTCATCGCCCGATAGCTGGTGAACAGCAAAAAGGCTCGACCCTGACTGGCTTTGAGCACCGGAATAATCGCATCCATCGCTGCTTTGGTAAAACCGGCGTGCGAGGGTTCAGGTAGCCCTTCGGGCAAAAACAACATGGCATTCTGTCGGTAGTTAAACGGACTATCTACCTGGAGTTCATCAGTTTCGGTCAAACCCAGACGCGCTTTGAAATGACTGAAATCCCCACCCACTGCCAGTGTGGCCGAGGTAAACACCCAACTCGATGCCATCTGCTGCATAGCCCGTTGAAACGGCTTGGCCACATTCATTGGTGTCATGTTTAAACTGAATCCGGTGCGGAAGGTTTCAAACCAATGGATGTATTCTGAATCAGGGTCCTGCGCTGTGAAAGCGTTGAACGTAGATCGATGTGCCTGGACACGTCGATAACAACTTTCCAATCCTTTGCCCCGCCCCTGTACCGAATCCAGTACGTCATAAAGAGTTTCCAGCACCTCTTCGAGCCGATCCAACTCTCGTTCTATACCAGATTGCGTTGCTACGGCATTCCAAGCATCACGGTTGGGTTCCACACCAAACGCCAAGCGGAAATATCGAACGGACGATTCAAGCTCTCCGGCGTGATCGCGCAACTCGCTCATATCAGGTGCTTCGTGGAGCTGGTCACCAACCACATCCCGTGCAAGATCCAGCAATTGTCGACTACTGAGCTTGCGACCAAAAAACTGCGCAGCGATTTCCGGCAATTGATGAGCCTCATCGATGATAAACCCATTGGCACTGGGCAATAGATCGCCAAAGCCCTCCTCTTTCAACGCAAGATCGGCGCAGAGCAGGTGATGATTCACAACGACGATGTCCGATTCCTGGGCCTGCTTGCGCGCTTTGTGAATAAAACAATCGGCTAAATCTTCAAATTCATGTTGGGAACAAAATTCATTATTGGAGGTGACAAAGCCCCACACCATAGAATCCTCTGGGACATCCAGCACTTCAGCGACATCGCCGGTTGTGGTGCGTCGCGACCAATCCTGTAACAGCCGCAGGTGTGTCTGGTGTTTTTGATCAGACAGCACGGGATGACGCATGGCTTTGGCTAAGCGATGGCGACACAGATAGTTCGACCGCCCTTTCAACAAGCTCGTGGTAATACCTAAACCCAACGCTCTTTTGACCAGTGGTAAATCGGTATAGAACAGCTGATCTTGTAGATGGCGCGTGCCCGTTGAAATGATCACACGCTGGCCAGAAATCATTGCCGGCACCAGGTAGGCAAAGGTTTTGCCGATCCCAGTGCCCGCTTCACCTACTAATAACGCTTGGTTTTCTAGCGCTTCATGCACCGCAGTAGCAAGGTGCTGCTGTTCTTCACGAGGTGCAAAGCCAGGTAGATGCTCGGCGATAGGCCCTTGATCGCCCAGCAGTTCTGCTATGGAGTTTACAGAGTCAAACACCGGCACCTCCCTGTCCCGGTTTTAAGAAAAGGTTAGTTGTATTGGTATTGCTGGACTTTTTTATGAGCGCTGCGCACGCCAAGTAGATCGCCTCGTAAGCTTCGAGCATGTTCGATGATCATCCAATTGCGCAGTAGCAGCGCCGAGTTGTTTCCGGCGTAGAGATTCGACTTGAACGCAAAATTTTCAGCCTGCAAGGCTTCATCGCCTTCAAGCTGAAGTTCTGCGGCCCGACTCCAAAGCAAGCTGTTGGTCGGACTAATTTCAAGGGCGTCATATATATGTTCCAGTGCCTGAGCTGGCTTTTGCTCGATACGGGCCTGTTCGGCGGCCGCCCACAGCTGGGCTAATCGCGGATCTTCTGTATCGTACCGTATTGATCCGTCCGGCATCGATTTAGAGAGCACCTCCTGAGGCGGATCTTGTTGCGCAGGCTCGAGGGATGCGCAGCCGAACAGCATCAGACCTAGCACCAGGCCGAGCCCCAATTGAGTCAATCTGCGTATTCTCATTAAGTTCTCATTCAACATTCAAGCATTTTGCCTGTTGCCGCACGTCAGCGGCTGGTGTCTGTCATCACTGTCATGGTTTGACAATGCTCATTTCAATTCGGCGGTTCATTTGACGCCCATCGGGCGTTGCGTTGCTGACAATCGGCCGGCTCTCCCCATAACCATAGGGTTGGAGTCGTCGGCCATCAATTCCGTTCACCACCAAATATTTCACAACGGCCATAACGCGCCGCTTGGACAGTTCAAGGTTGGCCGCCGCTGACCCTCTATTGTCCGTATGTCCACCCAACGCGACGATAACTTCTGGGTGTGCCTTCAAATTCTCTACCAAGGTTGCCAGCACTTTGCGTGACGCATTGGTGAGGTTGTGGTCTCCCGAACCAAATTCCAGACCGTCTATTTTACCTTCGAACAACGCCTCTACTGCGGCGTCGTTGGATTCATCGGTGTTCTGATCACTTCGTATGCCCGTAGAGGATGCACACCCTACTGATAACATGGTGCATAACAGCACCCACCCCATTTTCATCCCATCGACATCAGCGCACGCGTCGCAGAGTCATACGCCACCCCAACACTGCAATGCTCAATAGAGCCAATAGCGGCAACAGTAAATCAATAGACGTCCCACCGATGGAGCAGCCTGAGGCGTTAGCCCCAGTTTGTACAAGCCCCACCGAAGAGTCTTCAAGCGGCTCATTCCCTGCAGAGGAATCGTCTGTTTCGTTGGTGGGTGACTGACTACCCGAAGAATCAGAGTCCGGCGCTAATTCAGGCTCGCCAGTGGTATCGGCCTCACTGTCTTCGCCGTCTTCTGGGTTCATTGGCAAATCATCCGGTGTTTCGCCGGGTTGCACATGCCCTACGGCGAACGGATCGAGTTGATCGGGTACACCATTGCCATTGATGTCGGTACTGGTCAATGGAATCCGCAACAGGACATCGTCCATACCGTCGGGAACCGGTGAGGAGTCGAAAAAATTGTCCACGCGGCCGTCTCCATCAGCGTCTCTGCCACCGAGCTCCACCAGATCGCTGGTCGAATCATTGTCGCTGTCTAGATCCTGAAAATCAGGTAGGTCAGCGAGATCGGTGTTTACGGGCAGCGGATCATCCACGCCGTCGCCGTTCACATCACAACAGGTAACGTCATTGGTGGTCTGCAGAACATCTAGAATTCCGTCGACACCCACAGTACCCGGTGGCGCGTCGATACGAGCATCTCCATCGGCATCCAAATCGGGGCTGACCGCGGCTTCCAATAAATCGGGTTGGCCATCATTGTCGGCATCCAGGTCAATCACATCTGGAATTCCATCCGCATCCGAATGTACTAGCGCGTACCTCAGGTTGCCCGTGTCAGCCGGCGACTCGAGCCGGTTGATCAGCCCATTCAACCCCACATCGCCTAGCAATCGACCGCCGACGATGCGAACACTCGAAAAATCAATACTGATAACCGCACCGGACTCCTGCCAATCCAACAGGCCGTCATTGTCGCTATCTAGATCCAAGCGATTGACAATGCCATCACCATCGGTATCTAGGTCCGACCCATTGGCGTCAATTTCCAGATTGTCGGGAATACCGTCGTTATCATCATCGACGTCAATGGTGTCAACAATTTGATCACCATCGGCATCGTTGGCAGTGATTGGCGCCGTCTGCGCTTGAGAGGTTGTACTGCATAGCAAAGCCAGCCAGCAACAGCTGAAGCTCAAGGCAAAGCTTGCGCGTGAATAGTCCATGCTTAGAGACTAGCAGAGGAATTCAGACTCTCAACTATTCCCACTCAATAGTGGCTGGTGGCTTACTCGATATATCGTAGGTAACGCGAGAGACTGTTGGAATGCTGTTACAAATTCGACGCGCAACATCATCCAAAAATTCATGCGGTAAGTGCGCTGCGCGCGCGGTCATGAAGTCGATGGTTTCAACAGCCCGCAGAGACACCACGTAGTCATACCGACGTCCATCACCTGTCACACCGACCGATTTAACCGGCAAAAATACGGTGAACGCCTGGGATACCTTGTTATAAAGATCGTATTCTCGAAGGGCCCGGATAAAAATATCATCCGCCTCTCGCAACGTATCGGCATAGACTTTTTTAACCTCCCCTAAAATTCGCACGCCCAAACCAGGACCGGGAAAGGGATGCCGGTGAATCATTTCGGGACGCAAACCCAAATCCAGTCCAATAGTACGAACCTCATCTTTGAACAACTCTCTCAACGGTTCGATCAGTTTAAGCTTCATGTGTTCAGGTAATCCACCGACGTTATGGTGGGATTTAATCAAATGGGCTGATCCAGTACTGGATGCTGCCGACTCAATGACGTCTGGATAGATAGTGCCTTGCGCCAACCATTTAATATTGGTGAGTTTGGCTGACTCTTCTTCAAAAATTTCAACAAACAAATTTCCGATTATTTTGCGTTTCTGTTCTGGATCTGTAACACCCTTTAGTGCCTCAAGAAAACGCTCTTCAGCGTCGACCCTAATCACTTTGACACCCATGTTCTCGGCGAAGGTTTGCATCACCTGATCGCCCTCATTGAGACGCAACAAACCATTATCGACAAATACACAAGTCAGTCGATCACCCACTGCCTTATGCAATAGCGTCGCCACCACCGAGGAGTCAACGCCCCCAGACAGTGCTAGCAACACCGAATCGCTACCCAGCTTTTCACGTGCCCGCTCCACAGCATCCTGGATAATATTGCCCGGTGTCCATTCACCTTTGAGACCGCAGACCTCGTGCACGAAGCGTTTCAGAATGTTGGCTCCCTGAACCGTGTGTGTCACTTCCGGGTGAAATTGAATGCCGTAACAGCGAAGACTGTCATTGGCCATAGCAGCAATCGGTGCGTTAGTACTGCAACCAACGGCTGAAAAACCCTGCGGTAATTGATCCACCCGATCCCCATGACTCATCCAAACATCCAGTGTCTGTTTCGTCGGGTCATCGCCATCATTCAGCCCCTCTAACAATTGGCAAGGCTGAGTGACTTCTACAGACGCAAAACCAAATTCACTCTCAGCGGTATGAGCGATTACGACACCACCCAATTGATGAACCAGTGCCTGCATGCCATAGCAAATACCCAGCACCGGTACGTCCATGGAAAGTACGGCCTGAGGAATAGTCGGTGCACCCTCCGCAATGGTGGATTCCGGGCCCCCGGATAGAATAATTCCGCTGGCGTTAAAGCTGTTTAACTCTTCCTCTGATAAATCCCACGGATGTATTTCAGAATAAACACCACACTCTCTGACCCGCCGCGCGATCAGCTGAGTAGTTTGTCCACCAAAATCTAGGATCAATAGTCGTTCGGAATGAATATCCAAAAAAGGTCTGCCTATTAGCTCAATCGGTAGTTCGGAGCTTCTTTTATCATTTGCACATCGTGCACATGACTTTCCTTCATACCTGCCCCGGTGATTCGCACAAACTCAGCGTCGTTGCGCATACTGTGAATATCAGCCGCTCCACAGTAGCCCATACTGGATCGCACGCCGCCAACCATTTGATGAACAATCACCGACACTGGCCCCTTGTAGGGAACGCGACCTTCTATCCCCTCGGGTACCAACTTGTCTTCGCTGTCTTCATCATCCTGAAAGTAACGATCGCTAGAGCCTGAACGCATGGCGCCAACAGAACCCATACCCCGATACGATTTGTAGGATCGCCCTTGGTAAAGCTCAATTTCACCCGGTGCTTCTTCAGTTCCCGCAAACATGCCACCCACCATGACCGAATGCGCGCCGGCTGCAATGGCCTTTGCCATATCTCCGGAGAATCGAATGCCACCATCCGCGATCAGCGGAACATCGCTCTCTTGCAGCGCAGTCGCCACATCATGAATCGCGGTAATTTGCGGCACACCCACACCGGCGACTACTCGTGTTGTGCAAATTGAACCAGGCCCGATACCTACCTTAACCCCATCAGCGCCGCGCTCGACGAGATCGAGAGCAGCTTCGGCAGTAGCGATGTTGCCGCCTATGACATCCACGTTTGGGTAGTGACTGGACACCCATTCAACCCGATCCAATACACCTTGAGAGTGACCATGAGCGGTATCCACGATAAGAACATCTGCACCAGCTTCCACCAAAGCAGCGACTCGGTCTTCGGTATCTGCACCGGTGCCCACCGCCGCACCAGAGAGCAACCGACCTTGTTGGTCTTTACACGCATTGGGAAAATCACGCGCCTTCTGAATGTCCTTGACTGTGATCATGCCGCGCAGCTCAAAATCATCATTCACTACCAGTACTTTCTCAATACGATGCTGGTGCAATTTTTCTATAGCAGTTTCATGGGAGGCGTTTTCTTTCACCGTAACCAGCTGCTCCTGAGGTGTCATTATTTCCGACACAGCCAGCTCCATTCTTTTTTCAAAACGAATGTCGCGACGTGTCACGATACCAACCAGCTTCTTACCATCCACAACAGGTAAACCAGAAATACCGTACTTGCGTGTTAATTCACGCACTTCGCGTATGGTAGTGGTGGGAGTGATGGTGATAGGTTCCGCCACAACACCACTTTCGTATTTCTTCACTCGCGACACTTCAGCAGCCTGCTGCTCGATATCCAAATTTTTATGGATAATTCCGATACCACCTTCTTGCGCCAAGGCGATGGCCAATCGAGATTCCGTCACGGTGTCCATGGCCGCAGAAATAAGCGGAATATTTAAGGACAAATTACGAGACAGGCGGGTTTTAAGCTGGACATCCTTAGGCAACACACGCGAATGTCTGGGCGTGAGTAGAACGTCGTCGAAGGTGAGTGCTTCCCGGAAAGAGCGCATGGTGGTTGTGTATTCCAACAGCTACTAAAGGATGCGTTTGCATTTTACACGAAAGGCTCGCTCAAGACGCTTTTCGGGTAGGCTTAGGCCTATGTCTGCGGTGGCAAAAAAAGAGCGTAAGGTTTTCACGGTATCGAGGTTGAACCAGGAAGTTCAACAATTGCTCGAAAGCGGATTCGGCACCGTATGGTTGCAAGGTGAACTGTCAAATTTCAGCAAACCTGCCAGTGGTCATTTTTACTTCTCTTTAAAGGATTCCCAGGCACAAATTCGCTGCGCTATGTTTCGTGGTCGAAATCAATACATCGACTTTGAACCGAGTGCTGGCGATAAAGTGCTGGTTCGCGGCAAGCTGGGCCTGTATGCCGCCAGAGGAGATTTCCAGCTCATAGTCGAGCACATGGAACCTGCTGGCGCTGGTCAACTTCAAGCACTTTTCGAGGAAAACAAAGCGAAGCTAAAGGCCCTCGGTTGGTTCGATGCGGACACCAAACTACCGATTCCGCCTGTGCCTCGCACCATTGGAATCGTAACATCGCCGACGGGAGCGGCCATTCGGGACGCTCTTCAGGTATTGAAACGTCGTTACCCCAGCGCTGGGGTAGTGATCTATCCGACGCTAGTGCAAGGAGCACAAGCGGCCCCAGCGATTGCCACCATGCTTGACCGAGCATCGGCTAGAAACGAAGTCGACGTAGTGCTATTGATACGTGGTGGTGGATCGCTAGAAGACTTATGGGCATTCAACGAACTCACCGTGGCTGAAGCGATTCGGCGCTGCACGATACCGATTATCAGCGGAGTTGGGCATGAAGTGGATGTCACCATCAGCGACTGGGTGGCTGATTTAAGGGCACCGACTCCGTCAGTCGCGGCCGAACAAGCAACACCCGATGGTGAAGCTTTGGCTCACCACACCAACGCCGTCACCAGCGCCTTGTATCGTCTGGTGTCAAACTCGTTGACACAAACCCGCGAGTTGCTCAATTCTCTTCAACAACGATTGGATGCTCGTCATCCCACCCGTCTGCTGAATGAGCGCAGCCAGCGAGTGGATGAACTCGAACAGAGAGTTAACCGTGCCTTCTCCGCCGCGCAGCAGAAACGTTCTTTCCAACTGCAGACCCTTGAGCAACGTCTGGAACTTCACTCGCCGGCCAAGCAACTGGCCGAAAAAGCGTCTCACCTGGATAGGATCGCACGCCAACTGAATGCCGCCGCAGAACGCAGGATGGTGCATTGGCAGACTCGATTGCAGCTCGCCTCCCATGCCTTGAATACCGTCAGCCCGTTAGCCACGCTAGATCGCGGTTTTGCGATGGTGAAAAGGGGGGATACGGTCGTTCGTTCTGTGGTTCAGGTGGGGGTCGGAGATACGATTGTGACTCGCCACAGCGACGGCGAGTTAGAAGCTCAGGTGGCAAAAATTCGACCTATTTCCGAAAATAAATAAGCGCCTCGATGCACCTCTGAAAACGTCGACTGACTCACATCTATTACAACTCTAAGTGTTTGTTTTAAATAGACTTACAATCATAAACTCTTTGAATTACAAGCCATTAGTGGAAACCTCCGACAGCAAATATAAATTGCAAAAACCCAGCGTTTCTGGTACAAACTCGCGCTGCCGAAATATTGCACTCAAGAAGGTGAAATGAGCAAGACCACCACGAAGAAGGTTGCCAAAAAGGCTGCGAAAAAAACCGCAGCTAAAGCATCGGCGTCCAAGAAAGTTGCTGCCAAAAAGACGGCTGCGAAGAAAACCGCTGCCAAAAAGCCTACGGCCAAGAAAGCCGCTGCCAAAAAAGCGACCGCCAAAAAGAAACCCGTAGCTAAAAAAGCGGCTGCAAAAGCCCCTGCGTCAAAGAAAAAAGCTGCAGCGTCCAAACCTGCGGCGAAGAAAGTTGCAGCAAAAAAGACCGCGGCGTCGAAGAAAAAAACGGCGACGGCAAAAGATAATGCGAAAACGGCCGACACAAAGAGCGCTGCGAAGAAAGCGGCGACTAAAAAAACGGCGACTAAATTGAAATCCAGCTTATTTAAAATGCCACCGGTGACCGAAATTGCTGCTGTTGAGCCCGTGGCGGTCAGCCGCGACCGCAGTGAGCACTACATGAGCTCTGAGCAATTGGCCAAGTTCAGCGCCATGCTGGCTGAGTGGAAACAGCAGCTACTGGACGGTGTGGATCGAACGGTGGATCATATGAAAGATGATGCGTCGAACTTTCCAGACCCCAATGATCGCGCCACGCAGGAAGAAGAGTTCAGCTTCGAACTTCGCACCCGTGACCGAGAACGAAAGCTGATTAAAAAAATCAATGAAGCTCAAAAGCGTATTGAAGAAAACGAATACGGCTACTGCGAAACCTGCGGTATCGAAATCGGTGTTGAACGCTTAGAGGCTCGACTCACCGCTGAACTGTGCATTGATTGCAAAACCCTAGAAGAAATTCGCGAACGCCAAACGGCTTGATAGTCGGACGATTTGCTCCTTCACCCACGGGTAGTTTGCATGTAGGGTCGTTGATCGCCGCGCTGGCCAGCTACTGCGAGGCTCGAACTCAGGCGGGTCGCTGGTTTGTGCGCATCGACGATATCGATCCACCTAGAGAAGAACTGGGCGCTTCTGAACGCATCCTTCAAACTCTGGACAGGTATGGTTTTAGTCCCGATCAAATCATCTACCAATCCTCTCGCACCAACGCCTACGCCTCGGCACTGCGAGAACTTAATAACCAAGCCCAGTTGTACACCTGCGCTTGCCCTCGCAAAGATCAGCCCTTTTGTGATTGCCGATTAACCCAACCCGCACCACGGGCAGATCGGTTTCATGGCTACAGTCACGGCACTGCCATTCGATTCCGACTTCAAGACACACCTCAGTGGTTAGATCTCATCCAGCCTGAATTCGAGTCCTTGCTTATCGATCCAGTGGTGTACCGAAAAGATGGATTGTTTAGCTACGCACTAGCCTGCGCGGTCGACGACAGCACAGAAGTATCCCAGGTGGTAAGAGGTTTTGATCTTATTGAGCTTACGGCTATACAAATTGCCCTCATGCAAGCGCTGGAACGGCCCATTCCTGTCTATGCACACGTTCCCGTGGCGGTAAATTCACAACAGCAAAAGCTCAGCAAACAAACTCTGGCAGAGCCGGTCGATGCGCTGCCGATTCTGGATACTTTGTTCAAAGTCTGGGGTTTTCTCGGTCAAACGCCTTTCAAAGCTACGTCAACGTCACAGTTTTGGGATCAGGCATTGGATAAGTGGTCACTGGATACCATTCCCAAGGTAGGTAGCCGCGCCAATCCTGTGCGATCATAGTTTGATGCGTGAAAACCCTGGCTACGATCACACCTTACTCATTTGTGCGGCGGCAATCTTTTTGTTGCACTCGCCGCTCACACGGTGGTGGTCCTCCTTAGACTTACCTTGGTATGCGATATTTATTCCGTGGTTATTGATCATTGCGCTGACTGCCCTTAACCAATGGCGTGGTGGTAGCCGTGGGGATTGAGCTTTGGTGGTTACTCGCTGGCACAGTCGCATACTTGGGATTGTTGTTTCTAATCGCCTACAGCGCAGACAGTGGGTTACTGCCGAAAAGCATTATCAGTTCGCCGTTGATCTACACCTTGTCGTTAGGTGTTTATGCTACCTCGTGGACGTATTACGGTAGCGTCGGTTTGGCGAACACGCGTGGATACGCGTTTCTAACCATCTACTTGGGTGTCACGTTTGCCTTTTTACTCGGCCCCTATTTACTAAAACCCATTCTACGATTATCACAAGAATATCAACTCACCTCCATCGCAGATTTATTGGCCTTTCGCTACGGCGGCAGGCGAACCGGTCTTTTCGTCACCTTGTTTATGCTAATTGGCATTCTGCCGTACATATCTCTGCAGATAAACGCTGTCACAAAATCGGTTCAAGTACTCACCCGAGAAGCCCCCACACATTTATTGGCTCTGGGTTTTTGCCTGATGATCACCGTCTTCGCTATTCTGTTCGGCTCAAAACATTTGTCGCAACGTGAGAAACACCACGGCTTGGTGGTGGCCATTGCGTTTGAGTCAGCCATTAAACTCATTGCGTTATTAGTGGCCGGCTTTGTGGTAGTCACGCAAGTGTTTGATTCTCCGATTGCCATGAACGATTGGGTTAATTCTGAACCCGCCGCTTTAGGGCATCTGTATGAGCCGACTCAAACAGCGCTTTGGTCTACCTATTTATTACTGGCCTTTTGCGCAGCTTTTTTACTTCCACGTCAGTATCACATGACGTTTGTCGAAAATGAAAATCCCCGTCATCTCAACACAGCGTATTGGTGTTTTCCACTCTACTTACTGCTTCTGAATCTACCCATCATGCCGATACTCTTTGCCGGACGCTATCTTGAGCTCGGAGTCGACGCGGATTTTTATGTGTTAGGGATTACACAATCGGTGGGCAGTGAATGGTTATCGATGCTGGTGTTTCTGGGGGGTGTATCCGCAGCCAGTGCAATGATGATTGTGACCACACTATCACTGTCTTACATGTGCCTAAACCATTTGTTGCTTCCCGCCTCTTTAACAGGCAATCAACCAGGGGACTTCTACCAACGGTTGGTTTGGAGTAAGCGAGTCATAATCGCACTCATCATCGCTGGAGGATACGGTTTTTATATCGTCATTGAATTTAACCAAGGCTTAGCAAGCCTGGGTCTAATTTCATTTGTTGCAGCAGCGCAACTACTACCTGCAGTAATTGGCCTTTTGTTCTGGTCTAGAGCCACCCGTATTGGCCTCTATAGTGGTCTACTCGGAGGAGCGACTGTCTGGTTCGTTATGTTGATCCTACCGTTGCTTGTTCCGTCGACCGATCCTCTGCTATGGGCCCCAGTAGACACAGACATTTGGTCGCTCTCAACATTTTGTTCACTCACTGTCAATGGCACATTATTCATACTCGGTTCACTGCTACGCAAACCTACTGCGGAAGAACTCAGCGCCTCCTATGCAGCACAAGAACAATCGCATTTCGCCATAGCTGAGCTCAACACAGCTCGCTCAGTGGTGAACTATCAATACGCAATGCAGGAGGTGCTTGGTAACAAAGTGGCAGCCTCAGAATTAAATCGAGCGCTATCCGAAACTCAGATTGAACCGAGCGAAACCCGGCCCGCTGAATTGCGCATGCTGCACGAACAATTGGAGAGAAACCTCACTGGTTTAGTCGGTCCGACTATGGCTCGCACCATTCTCGAACAAAAAAGTGCTGGTCACTCAGGAACCGATAACGAAGATTCGCGCGATGCCCGTTTGTTAGAACTCCGGTTAGAGGCCTCACGTGAGCAGATGCAAGGTATGACCAAACAGCTCGACGACCTTCGTCGTTATCTTAGAGAGGTGCTCCGTGAGTTACCTCTGGGGGTCTGCTCAATTGAATCTAACGGAACCATTTACTTATGGAATTCCGCCATGCAGACTCTCACCGGTATCTCAGAAAGACAAGCTCGCGACACACGCCTTGACCAACTAGGGACACCCTGGAACGAACTACTCTCCGATTTTGCCCACTCAGACCATGACCACCAAATTCGTTGTCATGTGCCCGATTCAGAAAAACCTGCCGCAGTTAATCTGCACAAAGCCTACATCGGCAGCACGGCTGGTTCCTTAGGTGGCCAAGTGATTTTGATGGAAGATCAAACCAATATCGAAACGCTGGAGGCGGAATTGGCTCATAGTGAAAGGCTGGCATCGATCGGCCGCCTGGCCGCTGGTGTAGCCCATGAAATTGGTAACCCACTAACTGGCATAGCCAGCATTGCTCAGAATTTATTGCACGATTCTCAGCACAAGACAATTGATGGCGAAATTAAGGAACAGGCGGATGATATTATCGACCAAGTAGACCGAATAAATACCATAGTACGCTCTTTACTTACCTTTTCTCATGCAGATGTTATTAGCGGTGCTCATGTAAAGGTTGATCTCAAAGACAGCATTAATGAGGCTCTTCGGCTGATTCAACTTTCGCCAGAACACAGACTAAGAGAGTTTAATATTTCCTTGAGCGATGGCTTAGTGGTTCTGGGAGATGCTAATCAACTGGTTCAGGTATTCGTCAACTTGATAAGCAATGCCTGCGATGCATCCCAAGAAGATTCTGAAATTGACATTCAGGGCTCTTTAGATAACGATCGCTGCGAGGTAAGTGTTGCCGATCAGGGCCCGGGTATCAGTGCTGAGATACGCGAACAAATTTTCGAACCCTTCTTTACCACCAAAGCGGTTGGCAGTGGAACCGGTTTGGGGTTGTCGTTGGTTTATAGCATTGTGGCGAATCATGAAGGCAGGGTACGGATCGATGAATCCTACAGTTCGGGAACCAGAATGTTAGTCACGTTTCCAGTTGCAGACACTGAGCAATGAATCGTGTTCTGCTCATTGAGGATGAAGAAGTCATCCTGAAAGCGTTAACTCGGCTACTCGAGCGTAACCATTTTGTCGTCACGGGAGTTACCAGTGTAGAGCGAGCGGAACAGCTCGACTTAGAAAGCTTCGACATCATTCTCGCCGACCTACGCCTGCCCGGTGCTGAGGGCACGAGTATTATTCCTCAGGCAGGTCCGGTACCCGTGGTGATAATGACTAGCCATGCCAGCGTCAGATCTGCTGTAAATGCTATGCAAGTCGGAGCGATCGACTATATCTCCAAGCCATTCGATCACGACGAACTTTTGTTGGTGCTCGAACGTTCGCTAAAACAAAACCAGTTGCAAAAACAAAATCGAGCGCTGAACCACGATATTCAACGTCTAGTTTCACACCAAGCCTTTGACCATTGCCCGTCACTTCGCGCCAAGCTCGACACTATGCGCGAAACTCTGGCCAACACTCGCTACGTACATCTGCACGGCGAGCCTGGATCAGGACGCGAAATTTTAGCCAGGGATATTCATAAGGCGTTATCGAACAGCGACAGTCCGTTGGTCGTGGTAGATGCCTCGACACTGGCTCGCGGTGGTAGCAACCTTTCCGTGTTGGAAGATGGGCATGCCAATATGCCGAACGGCTTCTTGCGTGGCGCTAGTGGGGGAACGTTGGTGGTGCGATATATAGAGGTGCTGGATCAAGACTCTCAGAAACAACTATGGCAAACACTCAGTCAGTCTAACGAACCACGCTCTGCACGAGCACACGACCTGCGTTTTATCAGTATCTCCGATATTCCTGTGCAAACCTTGGCCGACCAACAACTGCTCATTCCCGAACTGGCAACCTTGTTTGTGAGAAATGAAATCACGATTGCGCCACTAGTTGAGCGTCCCGAAGATATTGAATCGTTGAGCGCTCATTTGTTAGCGCGCTACGCAAGTTTGTACCAACGAGAAGCACTCCACTTTAGCGTTGCAGCGCAAGCCGCTATCAATGCCTATGCTTGGCCGGGCAACATGAATGAGCTTCGCTGCGTCATTGAGCGCGGCGTTCTACTGGCAAAAGGCTCTTCGGTAGAGCCGGTAGACATGGGCTTTGGAGCGCTCGAGAGCGCCACTCCCGCCGGTCCTGACCAACACCTCAGCCTCGATGAGTATTTCCGCTATTTCGTGCTCAGACACCAAGAGAGCCTCTCTGAGACGGAGTTGGCCGGCAGGCTGGGTATCAGCCGCAAGGCCTTGTGGGAAAGGCGTCAGAAAATGCAGCTTCTCCGCAACTGATATTTCACCTGTTCCTGGAACCGATTGACTGATTTGTGCTGATAGGTACACTGCGCTCATCACCATTGCGAACAGTCGAGATTATGTCTGACGATAAAATGTATCCAGTTCCAGATTCGCTCTCAGAATCTGCGTTAATAAACAAGGAACAGTACGATGAGATGTACGCACGTTCCATTGATAACCCCGAAGAATTTTGGGCAGAACAAGCCAATGAATTTGTTGACTGGTTCAAACCTTGGGATCAAGTACAAGAATGGGACTACCACAAAGCCGAAATAGCATGGTTTACAGGTGCTAAGTTAAACGTATCCTACAACTGCCTCGATCGGCATTTAGAAACTCGCGGCGATCAAACCGCTATTCTTTGGGAAGGTGACGACCCTGAACAAAGTAAGAAAATTACCTATCGAGAGTTACACGAAGAAGTCTGCCGATTTGCGAATGCCCTAAAAGGTCTGGGTGTTAAAAAAGGCGATCGTGTATGTATCTACATGCCGATGATTCCTGAAGCTGCTGTCGCGATGTTGGCATGCACGCGAATTGGGGCGGTCCATTCCATCGTCTTTGGCGGTTTTTCTCCCGACGCCTTGCGCGATCGAATTAATGATTCAGCGTGTTCGGTCATCATCACAGCAGATCAAGGCCTACGTGGCGGTAAAAAAGTCCCACTTAAATCTAATGCAGATCTGGCTTGTGAAAAAACTGAAAGCATTAAACGCATGGTTGTTGTTAAAGGCGGTGGTGAACCGGTTGAGTGGAAAGAAGGTCGTGATCTTTGGTATCACGAACTGATCGAAGCAGCCTCTGCCGACTGTCCTGCGATGGAAATGGACGCTGAAGATCCCCTGTTCATTCTCTACACTTCAGGCTCCACTGGCAAACCAAAAGGCGTACTCCACACTAGCGGTGGGTATCTTTTGCAGGCCGCAATGACCCACAAATACATATTTAACTACCAAGACGGTGATGTGTATTGGTGTACAGCTGATGTAGGTTGGGTTACCGGGCACTCCTATATTGTTTATGGCCCGTTGGCGAACGGCGCAACGACCATGATGTTCGAAGGGATTCCCACCTACCCTTCAGTGAGTCGATTTTGGGAAGTTATCGACAAGCACAAGGTCAATATTTTTTACACGGCACCTACCGCGATACGAGCTTTGATGGCACAAGGTGATGAGCCCGTCAAAACGACCGACCGCAGTTCGTTGAAATTACTTGGCACTGTAGGAGAACCGATTAATCCTGAAGCCTGGGAATGGTATTACAACGTCGTAGGTGATGGCCGATGCCCGATTGTCGACACTTGGTGGCAAACTGAAACCGGCGGTATATTGATTTCTCCACTCCCAGGTGCCACCGACCTAAAGCCAGGATCAGCCACAAAACCGTTTTTCGGAGTAGCGCCCGCATTGGTCGATGACAAAGGTAATATCCTGGAAGGGGCGACTTCAGGAAACTTAGTTATTACTCGACCTTGGCCGGGGCAAATGCGTACGGTCTATGGCGACCATGAGCGCTTTCATGAAACCTACTTTAAAATGTATCCAGGCTACTACTTCACTGGCGATGGTGCTCGCCGTGACGAGGACGGCTACTACTGGATCACAGGCAGGGTTGATGATGTGCTCAACGTTTCAGGGCATCGCTTGGGCACAGCGGAAATCGAAAGTGCGCTCGTTCTTCACGATGCTGTGGCTGAAGCCGCTGTTGTGGGCTATCCACATGACATCAAAGGCCAAGGAATTTATGCGTACGTAACGCTAATGACTGGACTCGAATCTTCTGATGAATTACGAGCCGAATTGGTCAAGCATGTTCGTTCGGAGATTGGCCCTATTGCGACACCTGATGTCATCCAATGGGCGCCAGGGCTGCCCAAAACCCGCTCAGGAAAAATTATGCGCCGCATACTGCGCAAAATAGCCGAAAATGATGTCGGAAATCTGGGTGACACTTCTACACTGGCCGACCCCAGTGTGGTGGATGGACTAGTTGAAAACCGCGCTATTTCATAACGCGGACAAACCGCACTGACGCTTCTCTACAGAAGCGTCAGCATCTTTTTAACAAATTCTTCATCGTCCCATTCCCGTGGTCCGATGGCCTCGTAAACCACACGCCCCGCACCATCAATGATGTAGGTTGAGGGCATGGCCCGCCCCTGCCATTGGTTAAGGCTGCGACCATCTCCAATCAACACTGGGAAATCAATGGGAATGCGTGTTAAGAACTCATTGACCGCAGGTAAACCTTCTCCTGCATTAATCGCCAGCATGCCCACCCCATGGGGCTCTAGTTTTTTCCAAAGGCTATTCATCGCGGGAAGTTCTTCAACACACGGCGGACACCAACTCGCCCAGAAATTCACGATGTAGGGCTTACCTTGCATAGCCTCCGAGGTCCATAGCTTACCTTGCGTATCTGGCAGTGAATACTGTGGAACTTCTCTATCGACTTCGTTTAATAAGACCGTCGAATATGCAGGCAAACTGAATATCATTGCGCAGCAGAAAAACAGTCGTTGTAGGTTCATGATTCACCTTCGCCCACGAAATCCAGCGACGCTGAATTGATGCAATAGCGCAATCCAGTGGGTTGTGGACCATCGGGAAACACATGCCCCAAATGTGCACCACAGGAGTCGCACATCACCTCGGTGCGTGTCATTCCATGGCTACGATCGGTTTCCTCCTCGATAGGCGCACCCGCTGCCGGCTGGTAAAAACTCGGCCAACCTGAGCCGGAATCGTATTTGTGATCCGAGTCGAACAACTTTTCTCGACAACACACGCAAAGATAACTACCTGCTGCCTTGTGGTCGTTGTACTTGCCCGTGAACGCTCGTTCTGTCCCCTTCTGACGTGCCACCTGCAGTTGTTCCGGTGTGAGCGTTTTGGCCCATTCTTCCAGGGTTTTTTCCACTTTTTTTGTCATATAGCGAGATACCTCAGATTGGTGTTTCAAAGTATGACCCTATAATGGGGTATGAGTGCCAAAAAAACGATAACAGATGATGATATGGCTCTGTTTCGCGATGCAGTCGGCGAGGTGCGCAGCGTCAACAATGACAAGGTCACCCATGACTCCATACGACCATCTGCCACTATCAGCTCTGCGCAACGCGATGATGAATCAGTGATGGACGCTCTGCTATCAGATCTGAGTGAAAACGATTTACTTGAAACTGGAGAGCACTTAAGTTTCACACAACCGGGTGTGCAGCGAAGTGTTCTGCGTAAGCTCAAAAGCGGTCGCTATGCATCGCAGGCTACTATCGATTTACACGGACTTAATTTGAAACAGGCTAAGAGCGAACTGTCGGCGTTTTTAAAGCACGCGCAGACACACCGTCATCTATGTATCACCATTATTCATGGCAAAGGACGCCGAGAGGTCAACCAGGGCCCTAAACTAAAACCGGCGGTTAACCAGTGGCTGCGGAACAACTCTCAAGTGTTGGCCTTTTGTTCCGCTCGCGCCAGTGATGGCGGTACAGGCGCGGTCTATGTCCTGCTTAAACGAGGCAACTAGCGTCGTCGTTTAAACGCTCTAAGACCTGCGGTTGACCAGGTCGGTTTCTTTATCGCATCCTTCACCACGTTAACAAGCTTATTCCACATTCTTAACGGAAGTGGGAGAGGTTTTGATGGTTCAGGAATGTCTAGATCGTCCATGCCTGACGCAACGGCCTCTGGCACCGTTACCGGGGCCGACTGCCTACGTGTTTTTCGAGTATTTCCTTTGGGAGTAACATCTAAAGCTTCTGTAGCTTCTGTAGCTTCTGTAGCTTCTGTAGCTTCTGTAGCTTCTGTAGCTTCTGTAGCTTCTGTAGCTTCGGCAGCTTCGGCCGAACGACCATCGTACCCGACACTCACAACATTACCGGTCGCCGGGCGGTCCCCCACAGGCTCAAGCACGATGTCCGGCTCTGACAAGTCAACGTCAAGAGCGACCATCGAAGGATTCCCTATGGAATTATCCGCGATCCTTCGCGTTGCACCACCCAGTCTAGCTATTCAATGCAGGGTATCGCTGGGCTTGGGTAATTCTTCAGCCAGTTCAGTACCCGGTGTTTGTTCGAAGGCATGGGGTTCTGCTTCTGCCGATTCAGCTGTTTCCACTTCGGTCGCTCGAGCCGCCTGTTCGACCAACTCCTTGTCATCAGCGGCGTCATCACCGGCCTTATCAACCGAAGACAATTGGCGTGCATCCATCTGTTTTTGAGCATCGAGTTCTTGTCGATGCTCGTCTGCAAAATCAGCAATCACCCGTTTGAGTTCAGATTCTGCCGTGGTCTCGTCAAAACCCAGCTCATGATCGTCCAGCGGGAATGGACCCTCTGGCTGTGGGCTATCGTCGCTGCCAAGTTCACCCAGCGTGTTGTCTACTTCAGCGGTATTCACATCAGCGGATTCGTCAGAGACATCCTGCTGATCTTCGTCCGCTCTGGCGACCGCTTCGGGTGCATCCTCTTCGGCGAGTCCAGAAACAACCTCTTGGTCGTCGGTTCTGCCGATTTCTGAGTGGGCCTCCGGCTCGTCATCTTCCTTAACCCCAGCATGGGTGTCAGACATCAACCCGTTGGCCGCACCGGCAGCCTCTTCCTGAACACTTTCTGCGTCAAGCGATATATCTACGTCACCCGATTCAATAGCGATGTCATCATTAGCCGCTGCCTCATCCGCAGCTGCATCCACACTTTCGATACCTAAAGATTCTGCTAACACAGCGTCAATCTGATCAAGATCTTTTATCTCACCCAGAGGCGGTAAATCGTCCAAGCGTTTTAAATTAAAGTAATCTAAAAAATGCTTCGTAGTTCCGAGTAGTGCAGGCTTACCTGGTACGTCTTTGTGTCCAACTTCCTTGACCCACTGACGTTCCAATAAGGTTTTAACAATGTTCGAACTAACCGCTACACCTCTGATCTCCTCTATTTCGCCACGCGTGATCGGTTGGCGATAAGCAACCAACACCAACGTTTCTAACAGGGCACGAGAGTAGCGAGGAAGCCTTTCATCAAACAAACGCGCCATCCAATGAGAGACACTTTCCCGCGATTGCAATCGGTAGCCACTCGAAATTTCAACCAGTTCAATACCGCGACCTTCGTATTCTGATTGCAACTGGACTAAAGCGTCTTTTATCTGTGCCCGACTGGGACGATCATCATCACCCTCAAACATGCTATCTAATTGAGCAATGCTCATGGGCTTTGCTGCTACCAACAGTCCTGCTTCGAGAATATTTTTCAGCTGCTGCGCTTCCATAATTTACAAACTACTCCGACTGATCTGTAGGTAGCGGTGCATCGCTCGGCCGTATCGAGTCTCCGCGGGTCTTCAGGTAGATAGGCGCAAATGCCTCAGACTGTACGATGTCGATCAACGATTCTTTGCACAATTCCAGAATCGCTAAAAAAGTCACCACGACACCCATTCGACCTTCCTCAACATTGAACAAGGTGGTGAATTCGCAATATTCGCCCACTTGCAAAGTAGCCAGTACATGCGACATCCGCGCTCTTACCGAAAGCACTTCTTTATTGATGTTGTGATGTTCAGCCAGCTTCGCTCTCTGTGCGACATCTTTAAGGGCCAGCATCAGCTCTTTAAGCGTGATCTCGGGTAGTGGCAGATCACGCTCGATCTTTGGGGCCGTTACTTTTAACTGGTGATTATCACGTTCTTGACGCGGCAATTCATCGATGTTCTCTGCCGCTTCTTTGATTCGCTCGTATTCCTGCAGTCGACGTATCAGTTCAGCACGAGGATCGTCTTCGTCCTCTCCATCTTCATCCACTCGGGGCAGCAACATCCGCGATTTGATCTCCGCCAGCATGGCCGCCATAACCAAATATTCAGCAGCCAGTTCAAACCGCAAGCTCTCCATTAAGCCGATGTACTGCATGTACTGCTCAGTGATATTGGCAATGGGAATATTTAAGATGTCAATATTTTGTCTTTTAATTAAGTACAACAGCAGATCCAGTGGCCCCTCGAAAGCCTCTAGAAAAACTTCTAGCGCATCGGGCGGGATATACAGATCATCCGGGAGCTGCAGAACCGGCTCCCCCTGCACAACTGCCACTGGAGGTGGAGTGGTGTTCTCTGTGACGATGGGCAAGTTAGATGGCATGAAAGGTCTTATGTGAGGTCGTTTCGCTAAGTATAGCCGGGTATTGGCCAGCAACTGAGACTCAGTCGAGAAATGCCAGGTCGCCGCGCCCGCCTCGAAGGACTTCAAATTCACCATTTGGATCAATGCTCAGCACCGAAGTGGGCTCAAACCCGCAGTTTCCCCCGTCTATGACAAGATCAACCTGATGCTCGAGCTGTTGCCGAATGTCAAAGGCATCAGTCTCTGGCAGATCATTGCCAGGTAGTATTAAAGTGCTACTCATCAGTGGTTCGCCCAAGGTATCGAGTAACGCTAGACAAACGGTATTGTCTGGCACTCTCAGTCCAATGGTTTTTCGCTTGGGATTTTGTAACCGTCGCGGGACTTCGCTGGTCGCTTTGAGGATAAAAGTGTAGGGACCGGGCGTCAGAGATTTGAGTGTACGGTAAGTGGCATTGTCCACTCTGGCGTATTGCGACAAATCCGACAGATCTCGGCACAACAGAGTAAAATTGTGTTTTGAATCCGTCCGCCGTATTCGGGCGATGCGCTCCATGGCATTTTTATTACCCAGTAGGCATCCCAGCGCATAACACGAATCCGTCGGATAGACGATAACCCCGCCTTGGCGGATAATTGCCACTGCTTGTGCGATCAAGCGTTGTTGCGGGTTTACCGGGTGAATTTCAAAAAATTGACTCATAGGGAATGCATACTACGACGCGAGGCCCGATTGTAAGCGCTAAAGCGGATCAAGGATTGCATTTCAACACAGAATCAACTGCTGGAATCCATATCATGAACAATGTTCGCCGACCCCTCAAATTCTCAGCCTGTGTGCTGCTGTGGCTACCCTTTGCCCAAGCTCAGGCTCAAGCTGATTCGCTGCCCGAGGGAATAGTCGCCGATGTCAATGGCAAACCGATTACCCAACTGGCTCTCGATACAGTCATGGAACAACAGCAATCGGCAGGTGCTTCGGCGAGCGCAGAAGACATACTGAACGAACTTATAAACCTTGAATTGCTCACCCAGGAAGCGGAAAAAGCCGAACTCGATCGAAATCCAGCGGTGGCAACCTCATTGCAGCTTCAATATGCTCAAACGATGGCGAATGCATTTTTAGCCGAAATGAGCCACGAAATTGAGGTCAGCGACGAGGACATCAAGAAAGAGTATGACCGCCAAACCGAAAACCTCGCTAATAGTGAATACAACGCGCGACACATTCTGGTCGATGAAGAAACCCTCGGTCAGGAGCTGATAGACAAACTGGGGGACGGCGCCGACTTTGCCGAACTTGCCAAGGAGTATTCCACAGGTCCAACGGGTGCGAATGGCGGAGAACTGGGTTGGTTTCAGGGCAACACCATGGTGGCAGAATTCACAGCCGGTGTAGAAAATCTGGAGGTGGGTGATGTCACTAGTAAACCTGTCCAAACACAGTTTGGCTGGCACGTCATTCAGTTATTGGATAAACGCGCTGCTGCATTACCCGATTTTGACTCAGTCAAAGATGGGTTGCGCAACGTGATCATCCGAGAAAAATTGAATGAACGCATCGCGAACATACGAAGTGCAGCTGATATTAAACAGTAATCCTAGTGCTTAATGGCGATCACCAGATCCATCACATTGGTGCCGGTCGGACCCGTGGTAAACAAAGCGGACGTTTTATCCAAATAGCGGCCCGCATCAGCTGCGATTAGAGCTGCGCTGCTATCCAACCCTAAGCGTTTACCTTGGGAAATGGTGCGCTCATCGATCAATCCGCCGGCATCCTCCGTGGGCCCATCGGTACCATCGGTACCTGCACACAAAATCGATAGAGGTGCTCCTTCAGAAATACGTTCAGCTAAGGCTAGCGCGAGGTGCTGATTACGACCGCCTCGACCGGGTTTCGGGGGCAGAATCACTGTAGTTTCACCGCCCCATATGTACACACCAGCGTCCGCTGAATCAGCCAATAGCACACGCTCGATTCCTTCTACCGCTTCGTGCAAATCACCCGTTATCGACCCCGAACCCTGCCGTACAGTGAGTCCGAGAGTCTTTGCTTCCTCCGCGACGGCCTGTTGTGCAATTCGTGAGGATGCAATGATTCTCGTCTGAATATTGTCCCAAACTGGAGCAGTATCGTTGTCCGCTGGAATTAACAGACCGGAGCCGATATCGCCCAGCACGTCACCAGGCACATCGCTGATTAAAAACTGAGTAACAGGAACAGTGGTAAGAAATCCGGCCAGCTTCCCACCTTTAATTTTCGATAGTTGTCGCCGTCGTCGATTCATTTCGCCAATGGGAATACCCTGAGCGAGCATCTGCTCCGTGAGCGACTCAAGATCTTCCAACGTCGTCGCATCATTCAAATGCTCTACTAGGGCTGATGCGCCACCGGATATTAAAAAAAGTAATTGTCGGTCATTACTCAATGACGACACCCTATCTACCAACGCCTCGCCAGCTTGCAACGAATACTTGTCAGGACTTGGATGTCCTGTTTCAAATGTGGTGAAGCGTTGATCATTCTTTAAGGCATCCGATAGATGCTTGTGCTTGGTGATAATCAAGCCACCAACTACTTTGTTTCCTAATTCAGACAATGCACCTTGCGCCATAGCATCAGCCGCTTTACCTATCGCAATCACGTCTATACCCGCAGGTAACGCCAAAGTTTCGTCGCACTGCACATCCTGCTTAACTGCCTTCGCAGTAGCGTAGAACCCATCGACGGATCGGATGGCGGCATCGAACAGTTGTCGAAGTTGTTGATGCATGTTTAAGTCTGAATTCATTTATACTATCCGGGTGCGATTAACTCTTTGTTTTTTACTTCTTGTTGGCGTGCCTGGCGTATTGTCGGCCAGTGCGGGTTCTGTGCTAACTGATGAAGATATACAAACGTGTATCGATGCTGTGGACAACAGCTTTTACGCGTATACACACGACGATATCACTGATGCCCGGTTTGAACTAGAACGCGTAGAATCCCAGTGCACGGGATATCCCCAATTTCACCACAATTTAGGGGTTTTGGAATTTAATAGCCAACGCTGGGAAGAAGCTGCGCAGCAATTCCAATTGGCCATTGCCTCCGATAGAAGAGCTGCTGAATCGGTCGCAGCGCTTAGATCCATACATCGATACCAAGCCGCCCTATCCTACCAAAACTCCTTGGGTACAGGCTCTGCTGCGAAACCGCCTCAGTTGGCTATGCAATCCACATCGCTCAAGAATTCGGACATCCTGTGGCAACGCAAATCAAACACCTATCTGCGCTCTGTCACTACGATTGATTATGAACTCTACGACTGGTGGTTGGCCATCAAAGCGGGCCAAATCGAGGCCCATAGCGAGCACTATGTCGACAACTACCCAGCTTCCCATACAAACATACTCACCAGTGTTTCGTGGGAGGATATTGATCGAGATATCGCATTTACTCAATCGGATGCTGTCGTAGTGTTATCGTTCCCTCATCGTGACAGCACCGAACACCTTCAGTTATTACTTCGACTGCAAGGTGAGCGATGGAAAATCTATCGGGAGACACACTGGTGAAAGCGCCGTGTAAATCACTGGGTGTGCTGCTAATTACTTTCTGCGTTTGCACTCAGGCCGCTGCAAACTCAGAACATGAGTTCGACCAACTCGCGCGGCAAGTTATACAGTCTTTGGTAGACCCCGAAAGACCCCTAGCCACGGACCAAGCTAAAATTCTGGTTGAACGCTATCCGAATTCGGCCTTAGGGCATTGGTTGCACGCTGAAACTCACGCTATTCAGGCGTTAAGTCCGAGCTACTTGTTGGGCAACGCTAACATGACAAAAGCGCTAATGGATCTGCTACTCGAAGTGCGAATACGCCAACAAGATCCGCCGCCTATCGATTCGATGGTGCCGATGAATTTAATACAGTTGAGTAAAGACACTCAGCACGTTGTTCTGGTTGATTTGTCATCCTCAACGCTGTTTTTATATGATTCGTCTTTGGGCAGGGCTCGATTGGTCAAACAGCACTACATCGCCAGTGGCAGTGGCGGTTATGGAAAAACTCAAGAAGGCGATCTGAAAACGCCGTTGGGTGTTTATCGCATCACAGGACACCGATCCGATGATTCACTACCTGATTTGTATGGCGCGGGTGCACTGATACTAGACTATCCAAATGCCTTTGATAAAGCTCGGCAACGAGGCGGATCAGGCATCTGGTTACACGGGGTGCCGCACAACGAATGGAATCGCTCACCACTATCTAGTGAAGGCTGCGTTACGATGGCCAACGAATTGTTCAGCGATTTGCAACACACTCTGGACCCCACTAACACTCAGGTCATTTTCGACGCCTCAATTGATTGGCGGGATGTATCAGACGTGCACACTAGCCGCCGAGAGCTTCTAAACCGATTCCAGGACTTTCAACGCGCATGGCAGCAAAATACACTCAGTCTGTTGGAATCAGTGTATTCCGACTCAGTACAACCGTATGCCGGTCTCGATACACAGGCCATGACCCGGGTATCCACCCAGTCAGCGCCCTCTGCAGCGGGTTTCAGTGAGCCACAGCGCATCGAATTGATGGACGTACCCCTCGACTCTTTAAGCATATTGAGACATAAGTCACTAAATTCGGAGCGACATCTGCACCCCGTGGTTGTTATGAGCTTTCAGCTCAGCCCGTCAAGGCTCCAGGTGAGCCTCTACTGGTCCAAAGATGCCTCCGGCCAGTGGCGCATTGTTCATCAGTCTGTGTCCTCATCGAGCGTCTGAGCACCTAAAACACCCTGTCACCGCTTTACCGAGGAGCCAAAAGCCTGTGTCTCCCTAGTCCAGGCCGTCAAGTTGCGATCTATTTTGCCGATTACTAGCTATACAGCGGTAGTGCAAGATGCGCCGCAAAAAACTTACCGAGTACAACGATTAATTATGTTCGGCAAGCTGTTTAAATCTAACGAAGATAACGCTGATTCAGCGAAGCGCCGGGTAGCGCAGCGCAAAAAGGGCGAACCTCGTGACCGGGCCAAACAAACCCGGGTGCTGCGTGAGCGTATTAATGTGTCCGATCTTCGGGTTGGCATGTTTGTTGTCGAGCTCGATAAACCCTGGGAAGAATCTCCTTTCATGTTCCAGGGGCTTGAAATCAAATCCCCATCCGACATCACTGCGGTTCAAAAAGAATGTAGCTTTGTTTGGGTTGACTATGACAAATTCCAGCTGCAGAAGAACGACGAAAAGAGCGAGGGCTTGCCTGCGGCTGCAGCTTCGTCTGACACGGGTAGTTCTGTAGAGGATGAACTAGATCAAGCGTCGGAAGTTCATTCACTGGCTACTGAAACCATCTCAAGTTTATTTGAAGAAATTCGCTTGGGAGCAGAGATTGATGGCGGCAAAGTCAAACAGGCTGTGAACGGTTGTGTCGACAGCATACTGCGCAATCCCGATGCCTCTGTATGGTTAACGCGAATTCAAGCGAAAGATGCTGGAACGGCTCATCACTCGTTGAATGTTGCCGCGCTCAGTATCGTTATGGGCAAATCCATGGGGATGTCGCCACGGGAGATGGAAGATTTAGGCGTGTGCGGGATGTTGCACGATGTTGGAAAAACCAGTATTTCATCGGAGATATTAAATAAAAACGGCGCCCTGACTGATGAGGAATACGCCGAGATCAAAAAGCACACACGCTATGGGCGCGACATTCTTATGTCCACCAAATCAGTTATGTCGGGTGCCGCTGACGTAGCACACTCGCATCATGAGTGGATGGATGGTACCGGCTATCCTCGAGGATTGGATTCTGACACCATTCCGGTATATGCGCGTATCGTTGCCATCACAGAAGCGTACGATACGATGACCACCACCCAGCCTTATCGTGAAGCAAGCTCACCCTCGGAGGCCTTACAGGAACTGTACTCCAAGCGAGGCACACAATTCGATGAAGACCTGGTTATTAAATTTATCGAAGCAGTGGGTATATTCCCACCAGGCAGTGTCGTGGAAATGGTCAACGGCGAAATTGGTATCGTCTTAGCGAACACCAGCGATAAACTGCGGCCACGCGTGATTATCATTCTGGACGCTGAAAAAGAGCCCAGCTCACAACGCGTGGTGGATCTGTCTCAAATGGACGTCGACAATCACGGCAATGCGTATCAGATTAAAACAACGCATCGAGATGGTAGTTTTGGCATCGACGTACACGACTTTCAACGGGCTGGCTTACGGTTAGGCTAACCCATCGAGCGGCTAGTGCCTACAACACCACTAAGTCCTCTTTTTCAGCCACCGTACTTTTCGCCTGATCGGAGCGGGTCGAACTCAAGTCCTGCAAGTACTGTTCGTCCACATCTCCAGTGATATACTCGCCGGTAAAGCAACAAGATTCAAATGTTTCAATCGGGTGTTTATCGTAGCGGACGGCTTCGATCAAGTCTTCCACATCCTGATAAATCAACCAGTCAGCACCAATGATAGATTCGATTTCATCGACTTCTCTTTGATGCGCAATCAGTTCAGGCCCTGCCGGCATATCGATACCATAAACATTGGGGTATTTAACCGGAGGTGCAGCGGATGCTAGATATACTTTTTTTGCACCCGCATCACGCGCCATCTGAACGATCTGCCCTGAAGTAGTACCGCGCACAATCGAATCATCCACCAGCAAGCAATTTTTACCTGAAAATTCTAATTCCACGGGGCTAAGCTTTTGGCGAACCGATTTTTCGCGCTGCTGCTGTCCGGGCATGATAAACGTTCTGCCAATATATCTATTTTTTATAAACCCTTCCCGGTACTTAACACCCAAGTGGAAGGCGACTTCCAATGCAGATGTACGGCTGGTATCGGGAATGGGAATAACCACGTCGATATCGTGTTCAGCCCATTGGTTTTTGATTTTACGCGCTAATTTCTCACCCATACGCAAACGGGATTTGTACACCGATACATTGTCGATAATGCTATCGGGTCGCGCCAAATACACATATTCAAATATGCACGGCGAGAGCACCGGATTCTCGGCACATTGTTGCGTGTGAATATTGCCTGACGTATCAATGTAGACGGCCTCGCCCGGCGCCACATCACGCATCAGAGTAAAGCCGATACCCTGCAGGGCTACGCTCTCAGAGGCAACAGCATATTCAACCCCTTTGTCAGTAAAACGTTTTCCTATTACCAGCGGTCGAATTCCAAGGGGGTCACGAAATGCAAACACACCGCGTCCGACGATCGCACCCACCACCGCATACGCACCACGACAACGTTTGTGAACCGCCGAGACGGTCGCAAACAATTGATCCGCTTCAACATCTTTGGAGGGCGACAGAGCCTGCAACTCATGAGCAAACACGTTCAACAACACTTCTGAATCTGAGCGGGTGTTGATGTGGCGCAAATCCGATTCAAACAGCTCGGTCTTCAAACTAGAGGCGTTTGTTAGATTGCCGTTATGCCCCATAACCAAACCGTACGGCGAATTGACGTAGAATGGCTGCGCCTCAGCGGATGCGGATGTGCCTGCTGTTGGATATCGCACATGCCCGATGCCAAATCGCCCACGCAACCGCACCATATCGCTGGTTCTAAATACATCGCGCGCCAGTCCAGGGCCCTTACGCATAATGAGTCGGCCATCGTGACAAGTCGCTATGCCGGCGGCATCCTGACCACGATGCTGTAGCAGTGTTAAGCCATCATAAAGTTGATGCTGAACATCGTCAGTACCGACAATTCCAATTATTCCGCACATCTAAGCGATCACGTGTTGGTAGGTGAGAAATCGAAATGCTTGGCCAACTCAGCAGGCAAAGCACGGTGGATGGATTCAGCAATATTTTCGAATACCGACAGAGTGCTGGAATTTTCCCACCAGGTTTCTTGCTGCAACGAAGGCACCAAGTGAGCCAGTAGTACAAAAAAGGCAACGATCAACGCGCCTCTGACCACCCCAAACACAAAGCCCATTATAAATCCAAGCAGCTTTCTGGGGCGATCTTGAATCATTTTCTGAAGTAACCAATTAAACAGCGAACCGACCATCAGGAAACCGAAAAACAACGTTAACGCACTGATACTCAACCGTGCAGTGGGGCTTTCAATAGAATCTGCTGGCAGAAGTGATGAAAAGCGAGAGCTGAACAGCAGTGTGACGCCAATGGCGATGAGCCAGATAGACACACTAACGAACTCCCTGAGGAAGCCCTTGACAGTACTGACCACTCCCGATATCACGAGTAGGATCACAATCAAGACATCTATCATTACAGGTCCGGTAGTGCCAGCGGCAAGCAGGCTTAAGCAGTGATTTTAGCAAACATGGACTCGTTTACGGGTAGCGCACCACGATTGCTTCTCTACCCAACAAGGAAACCACTTTGTTGCGAGTAAGTGCAGCGCGCTCTTGGTCGATCATTGGCCCAACTTGAACTCGATAGAGCATGTCGCTGCGGTCCTGTGCGGCCGCGACGAAGGACGGATAGCCTGCTCGCCTCAGTCTATCGCGCACAGCGATGGCATTAGCCTCCTGTCGGTAGCTACCTGCTTGTACAACCCACGCAACGAGGGATTCCGATGTCCCTGCGCTGTTGACCAACGGTTCAATCGGTTCAAGTTCTTTGGACCAAACCTGATCAGCTATGGCCGTGAGCTCTGCCTCCACGGGTGAAACCACCACTGGTGGGCTGATAGCCGGTGCTTTACTTTGCAACACCGGACCTGTCTCCAGGCTATCCCCAGCATTGACGATTCTGGGCGGCTCTTCGCGCAATTTTTCGACACGCCTGAACTGACTCTCGCTCCCAGAGCCATCCAGCAGCAGCGGCAACACCAAAACGGCCACCGCAATCAGTACCGTTGCACCCCAAAGCCGTTTACGCAACTTCAGAGAGCGTTGTTCTTCCTGCAGTTCAACCGCCACGGACGAGCCTAAAAGCTGTGTTGGTGATTTGACTATTCACGGGGTTAAGTATGGCCTGACTGGAGACTCGGTTGTAGGGCTGAAACTGTAAAAAATGATCCAACAATGAGCACTAAGCCATTTGAGTGTTTTACTTCGTCGGAGTTCAGCGCAGCCATAAAAGCGTCTGTGACCGACCTAAAACCACGGACTTTCGCCTCTTTCCCCGTTCCCTGCAAAACCTTGGAAACCAGCTCATCGACGGCCGCAGCCCGCGGAACATCCACAGAGGCACAATACCAACGGGACACATTGAGATGTAATGCCGCCGCCACACCCACAATATCTTTATCGGCCATCATCGAACACACCGCGTGGACCGGCCGATCTGGATATTCCGCTCGCAACGTCTCTGCCAGTGCACTAGCAGCCGCAGGGTTATGAGCGACATCCAACACGACTAATCGATCGTCAACCTGTCGAGTCTCAAATCTTCCTGGAACGCGAACATCGACCAACGCAGCCAGCGCGGTGTCTGGATTGACCGGAAGCTGGCATTGCAAGGCTTGGACCGCCGCCATTACGCAGGCGGCATTGCGCTGTTGGTGTTCACCCTTAAGCGCAGACTTAAGTTGACCACTCGGTTCAGGCAGCTGAACGAGCATGCCGACGTCGGATGCGCGTTCCAACATAGCCAGCGGTGGGTTCGATTCGCCAATGAGCATTGGCCTATCCCTTCTGCCAATCGATACTTTTTCCACGGCAATATCGCTTACGTTGTCTCCAAGGTACTCTTGGTGATCGAGCGCGATCGACGTCACTATCGCGCAATCGGTATCCCATATATTGGTGGCATCCAGTCGTCCACCCAACCCCACTTCAAGGATCACCACCTGCAATTGATGTTGAACGAAAGCCTGCATGGCGCCGAGTGTAGTGTGTTCAAAGTAGGTGAGTGAATCGGGTAAGCGAGCTTGCTCTACACGATAGAGCGCCTGGGTAATAACGCTATCAACAGCAGCCTCTCCATTGATTCGAATGCGCTCATTAAACTCCGTGATATGCGGTGAGGTATAGGCGCCCACGGAGTAACCCGCCGATAAATACACCGACTCCAACAGTGCGACGGTTGATCCTTTCCCATTGGTTCCGGCCACTGTGATGATCACCGGATCGACCGACAGCAACGACAAGCGTTCTGCCACAGCCGCTACACGGGATAGCCCGAGGTCTATAGCAACGGGATGCAGATGTTCTAAATACCGCAACCAGTCGGACAGATCACTGGATCTATCCGGCGGCAACGGCAGGCTCAGCCTCTGGCTCGGCTTGATGAGTCAGTTTAGCGAGCAAGCCTGCAAGACGATTACGCATATCACGCCGGTCCACAATCATGTCAATGGCTCCATGCTCTAGCAAAAACTCAGCACTCTGAAACCCTTCGGGTAATTTTTCGCGAACCGTTTGCTCGATAACTCTCGGGCCCGCAAACCCAATACGCGCACCGGGCTCGGCAATGATGACATCACCCAGCATGGCCAAGCTTGCGGAAACCCCGCCCATCGTCGGATCTGTAAGAACCGAAATGTAGGGGATTCCAGCTTTAGACAATTTGGTTAACATGACACTGGTTTTTCCCATTTGCAGCAAGGACATCAACGCTTCCTGCATACGGGCACCACCACTGGCACTAAAACAGATAAAGGGACAATTGTTTTCCAACGCATAGTCACAGGCTCGACAAAATCGCTCACCTACCACCGATCCCATTGAGCCTGCCATGAAATTAAAATCAAATACCGCAACCACAACAGGCATACCTTTGAGCTTACCGGCCAATACCACCAAAGCTTCTTTCTCCCCAGAGTCTTTTGCACTTTGGGTTAGGCGGTCTTTATATCGCTTGGAATCTTTGAACTTAAGCACATCAATCGGCTCAATGGAGTCACCTATCTCTAACAATTCACCCTCATCTAACATGCGCTTGATACGGGTGCGAGCACCCACCCGCATGTGATGATCACACTTGACACACACATCCTGTGCCCGCACCAGTTCGGCGTGATACAAAACATTAGAGCAATTTTCACACTTGACCCAAAGACCTTCCGGAACGTTTCCCTTAGCATCTACGCGAGTACCGATGCGCGAGGGTATTAATTTTTCGATCCAACTCATGCCTCGCGCAGTGCCGAGCACACCCATTTTTTTCTCGCCTTTCTTATCATTTTTTTTATCATCATTCATGTTTGATAAACCAACTCAGTCAAGATCTGAATTTTAGTTGCGTCCTTAATACCTTTTTCTACTTCAACCCCAGAGCTCAAATCGACCGCATAGGGTCGTACTTGTCGTATCGCTTTTTGAACGTTCGATTCATTCAAACCACCAGCCAGAATTACTCGGATGTTGCTAAGACCACTGAGCAGATCCCAGTCAAATGTTTTCCCTGTGCCACCGAGTTTTCCAAG
>JAHQVR010000270.1 GCA_019634245.1 Gammaproteobacteria bacterium | reverse complement strand
GTGGACATAGTGCCTTTGTACTCTCGTTTGTCCAATGCAGAACAAAACCGAATTTTTCAAAACCACTCGAATCCGCGCATTGTGCTATCCACCAATGTCGCTGAAACCTCATTGACGGTACCGGGCATCCGCTCGGTGGTGGATGTTGGACTGGCGCGAGTGTCGCGCTACAGCGTGCGCAGTAAGGTTCAGCGGTTGCCGATTGAGAAAATCTCTCAAGCCAGTGCGAATCAACGTAAAGGTCGTTGTGGTCGCGTGGCAACAGGGGTGTGCATTCGGCTGTACAGCGAAGAGGATTTTGAATCGCGTGCAGAATTTACGGAACCAGAGATTCTGCGCACCAATTTGAGTTCGGTGATTTTGCAGATGGCCGCGATGCGTCTCGGCTCGATTGATAGTTTTCCATTCGTTGAAGCGCCAGCGGATAAATTTATCAATGATGGTTATCGCAATGTGCAGGAACTCTCGGCGCTTGACGCACGTCGGTCGTTAACCCAGTTGGGTCGACGGTTGGCTCGGCTGCCCATTGATCCGCGTTTGGGCCGTATGTTGTTGGCTGCCGCTGATGAAGGTTGTGTCACTGAAACCTTGACCATTGTCAGCGCTTTATCCGTTCAAGACCCACGCGAACGCCCGTTTGATAAGCGTGAACAGAGCGATGAATTGCATGCGGAGTTCCATGATGAAAAATCCGATTTCGTCGCATGGTTGAACCTGTGGAGTTTTGTCTCTGTTCAAAAAGAGGCGTTGTCGAATTCGAAGTTTCGAAAGATGTGTCGTCAGCGATTCTTATCGCCGCTGCGAATTATTGAATGGATGGATGTTCGCAGCCAATTGGCGCGCTTGGCTAAAGAACTCAAACTACCGTTGAACACCACAGAAGCACCCTATGACAATGTACACCGAGCCTTGTTGTCGGGCTTGTTAGCGAATGTGGCCACCAAAACTGATCGTTCGGAGTACTTTGGCACGCGTAATCGACATTTAAAGATCTTTCCTGGCTCGGGTCTATTTAAACGCGGTCCGAAGTGGATTATGGCTGGCGAAATTGCTGAGACTACGCAAATCTTTGCGCGGCAAGTGGCCGCGATTGAACCGGAGTGGATTGAGTCATTGGCGCAGCATTTACTCAGTCGCAGTTACCGCGATGCACATTGGCAGAAAAAACGCGGAGCTGTGGGGGCCTATGAACAGTCAACACTCTATGGCTTGATTATTAATCCGAAGAAACGGGTGAATTATTCAGCGATTAATCCCAGCGAGTCGCGTGAGATTTTCATTCGCGATGGATTAGTCGGCGGCGCTTTGCAAACCAAGGGCGGTTTTTATCAACATAACCTCGATTTGCTGCAAGAAGTGAATGAGTTGGAAGATAAAACACGTCGCCGTGATATTGCCGTGGACCCAGAAATGTTGGTGCGCTTTTACGATGCGATAGTGCCAGAAGATGTCTGTACGCTGGCAGCGTTCGACACCTTTGTGAAAACGCTTGAGGCCGAAAACCCCCGAGCGCTCTATTTTTCACGCGACATGATGTTTGCCGATGATGAGGTGGAAGTGGATTCTATCGACTTTCCGGATCAGTTGGATATCGGTGACATGGTGTTACCTCTGCGTTATCAATTTTCACCGGGAACTGATAGCGACGGGGTGACATTGATGTGCCCAGTAGAGGTGCTCAATCGCGTGCCGGCACCCCTGTGTGAGTGGCTTGTGCCCGGAATGCTTGAAGAGAAAGTCACCTCCATGCTCAAGGCGCTGCCCAAATCACTGCGGCGCAACTTTGTTCCAGCACCGGATTTTGCGAAGGCCTGTGTGGCATCGATGGCTGGTTCAAAGCGACCGTTAAGTGAAGCTTTAAGCGTTGAATTACAGCGTATGACCGGTGTTAGTGTGCCAAGATCCGAATGGGAAGAAAGCGCGTTGTCAGAACATTTAAAAATGCGTTTTGAAGTCATCGACTCGCAAGGCAAAACCTTGGCGGTTGGTCGAGATTTAGAAAAGCTGCAACACCGCTTTTTAGAGCAAGTGGAGCAGAGCCTGTTGCAGTTTAGTGATACCACTTTAGAACGTGACGAAGTCACTGACTGGGACTTTGGTGATTTACCGCACAGCGTAGACATTGACCGAGCCGGCGTAACTCTCAAAGGGTATCCGGCATTGCATGTGGTCGAAGGCAAGGTAGGCATTAAGCTCTTTGCCGATCAAACGGCGGCCGCTCAGGCGATGCCTGCCGGGCTTCGGCAGCTCTACAAAGTGGCGCTTAAAGATGAGCTTCGCTACTTGCAACGCGGTTTACCCAATATTGATGTGTTAGCACTGCGCTTTGCACCATTTGGTACGAAGGCGCATTTGGTGACCGACATTATCGATGCAGCGATTGATCAAACGTTTATTCTTGACACAGAATTACCCCGTACGGCGGAAAGCTATCAACAGGGGTTAACAGAGCGACAATCTCAATTGGTGCCGAACGCTACTGAGATTTGTTTAGCGGTGGAGCAGGTGTTCGAACAGCATCGAGTTGTGGCCAAACGCTTAGAAGGTTCGGTGTCCTTGAGCTGGATAGAACCGGCGAGGGATATACAAGATCAGATCCGTTCACTATTGTATGTGGGGTTTATCTCGGCTACCCCAATGTCGGTATTGCAACGCATGCCGCTGTTTTTTAAGGCGATAGGCAGGCGGCTGGATGCGATTGACCAAGCACCTGACAAAGATCGCCGGCGACGCTCAGAGCTTGCACCTGTGTGGGAATCGTTTAAGGCGCTGCCGACGCATAGCCCCCAGTCAAGCCAGTATCACCAAAAACATCAGGATTTGCGCTGGGCCTTTGAAGAGCTGCGAATATCCTTGTTCGCACAAGAACTCGGGACCAGTGGCAAGGTGTCTATCTCGCGGTTGGAAAAGCGAATCAGCGACTTACAACAATTACTGTAACGTCAATATTCAGCCACGGCTTGCGAGATGCCAATTCACGTCTAGACTCCTTTGCAGGACCGTTAACTATTCTATTGGGACGTGTAGTCATGAGAAAAGTGCTTCTGGGTTTTGCCCTGGCCATGCTGTCAATGGGTGCTCAGGCAACAGGCTTGGAACTGGCGCTGAGTAACAAGACCGCCAATCTGGCGCTGCTCATCAATCCGTATCAATTCAAAATGGGTGGTGGCTCAGAGCTGGCCTTGGGTGGGTTTATCAATGAAGATGGAGATAACCTGGCCCATGCGACTTTGATGGCCAGAGGCTATCGACAAACGGTTCGATCCCAATACAATTTGGGTGCGGGCATGAAGCTCGTAGCAGGTGATCTGGATGTGGATACGCAAGGCATTAGCGACAGCGAGTCGGTGGGTGCGTTGGCGTTAGGGTTCCAAATGGGCGTGCTGTTAAACCCCTCCCGGCTCAATCCAGTAGAACTCACCTTTGAAGGTTTTCTGGCCCCGAAAATTACCAGTTTCGCTGATGCAGAGTCCTTTTCTGAACTCGGCGCTCGCCTACAGGTTGAAGTGATTCCGCAGGCCAAAGCCTATGTCGGCTATCGGCGTATGAAATTCGATACCAACGACTACGACAACGTGAACCTGGATCAAAGTATTCATTTAGGGATTAAACTCACTTTCTAAGTCTTTGCACCAGCGACGCGCTGTTTCGACTTTTCTGATATTTGGCAGGTATATGATGAGTCGTAGCTACCCAGTGAGGTCGCTACAGATTGCGTGAGTTGTTGAGCGCTGGGAAGAAGACATAACCCACAACGACATTCTTCTTGCAACCGCGACGGATATTTGTCATTGTTCCAAGGTAATTGTGTTTATTCACAACAAGCCTTAAAGGAACACTCATGACACTCAATCGAATTGCCAAAACTCCGTGCAAAGCCGCCATCGCGCTGTGTGTTGCTGGTCTGGCCTCAATGCCTCACCTAGCTTCTGCAGCCGACTCTGCAAGTTGCGAAACCGTTCGCTTTTCCGACGTCGGTTGGACAGATATCACCGCAACAACAGCAACCGCTTCGGTGCTGTTGGAAGGGCTTGGCTATAAAACCGATACAAAGGTTTTATCCGTACCGGTCACCTACCAATCTCTGGCTAATGGCGATATTGATGTATTTTTAGGGAACTGGATGCCCACCATGGAAGCGGACATTCGGCCGTATCTCGATGATGAATCGGTGGAATCGACCAATATCAATCTCGAGGGTGCGAAGTACACCTTAACCACTAACGCCAAAGGTGCCTCACTGGGCATTGCTGATTTTGCTGACATTGCTAATCACAAGGACGCGCTCGGTGGAAAAATCTATGGCATTGAACCAGGCAATGACGGAAACCGACTTATTCTGGATATGATTGAAAATGATGCGTTTGGTCTGTCGGGCTGGGAACTGGTGGAATCGTCTGAAGCCGGTATGTTGGCCCAGGCAACGCGTGCTGAAAAATCTGGTGAAGCCATCGTGTTTCTAGGTTGGGAACCACACCCGATGAATGCTAACTTTGATTTAACCTATCTCACCGGCGGTGATGATTTTTTCGGACCTAATCTGGGTGGCGCCACGGTTTACACCAACACGCGCAAAGGGTTTGCAACTGATTGTGCTAACGCGGGTAAATTAATATCGCAGCTCACATTCTCTTTGGCCATGGAAAACGAAATCATGGGCGCTATTCTCAATGATGCTGAAGAGCCGGTAGATGCAGCGACAGCCTGGTTGAAAGCGAATCCAGCCGTGCTTGATGATTGGCTAGCGGGTGTTACCAGTTTTGACGGTGGAGATGGAATGGCGGCCGTTAAATCTGCATTAAACTTATAACCGTCTGGTCGTATGTAAGTTCTACTATGCCGACATTCCTATTTACAAGCGCCGATAAGTAATTCGGCGCTTGTGCTCACTTCTACAGGCCGGTTGAGTGGACTGGTTAACCGACAATAAAATCCCCGTTGGAAAGTGGGCCAAGCGAGCCACCGATTGGTTAATCGACAACGCCGGTTTTTTATTCGACTGGTTATCAGAGCAACTCAAGTCCCTGATCGATGGCTTGCTTTGGCTTCTTGAATGGCCTCATCCCTTGCTGTTCATTGCGCTGGCCGGGTTGTTGGCCTACTGGCGCAAACGAACCCTCGCGTTTCCGGTGCTGGTCGTGTTGTCCTTACTGTTCATTGTGAATCAGGGGTACTGGGAAGAAATGCTGCAGACGCTCGCTCTAGTACTTTGTGCCAGCTTGGTCTGTATGGTGATGGGTGTTCCGCTGGGAATCGCAGCGGCCCACAACGCAAAATTCTCCTCAGTATTAAGGCCCATTCTGGATTTAATGCAAACGATTCCAACGTTTGTGTACTTGATACCGGCACTCATTCTGTTCGGTCTGGGTATGGTACCCGGCTTAATTGCCACCGTTATTTTCGCTATTCCTGCACCGATACGACTAACCGAATTGGGCGTTAGAGCCACACCCACTGCGTTGCTGGAAGCAGGTCAGTCCTTTGGTGCTACCCGCTGGCAACTACTGCGCAAAGTAGAGCTGCCTTACGCGTTACCCCAAATCATGGCGGGCCTGACACAGACCATAATGCTGTCCTTGTCCATGGTCGTTATTGCCGCGCTAGTAGGGGCTCCAGGTCTTGGCGTGCCGGTGGTGCGAGCACTGAACACGGTGAACATCGCAAAAGGGTTTGAGGCAGGTATTGTCATCGTGCTCGTGGCCATATTGCTCGACCGTTTCTTACGATTGGAGAGTAAGTGACCATGTGTGGCCGAATATGTTTGCTAATAGTGCGTCTGTTGACATGAGTGAAGCGCTGGTTCGGTTTAATCACGTTGATATCGTGTTCGGTGACGATCCACAGCGCGCTCTGCCATTGAT
>JAHQVR010000269.1 GCA_019634245.1 Gammaproteobacteria bacterium | reverse complement strand
GTCTTCAAACCCGATCTGATCAAGAGCAATTGTCGCCTTTATTAATGGGGTATCTAATTCGATGTTACCCTTCGTACTCTGTTGCAGTGTTGCGATAAACCCAGCGAAGTTACCGGTTGTCACGGACTGCCATGTCAACATTGAGTCACTACTGTTATACAGCGTCTTATCACGGTTAAAGAAATTGATGGCCTGAGTTGCTGCCACTTTAGATTTGTCAAAATGTGCTGAACCATCCCATGACACCGATCGAAAACGTCCACGATACTCTGCGCCCTCCCATACAACACCAATTCTATCGCCAAGCTCGCTATCAGAATAGGGTCGATAGCACTCCATATGGTCCAGGCCGTTAAACAGATCGATTCTTTGCACTGGTGCCCCACCGGTCACGTTCACGCTTAACTGTAAGTCACCTTCTGGCAGGTGAACGATATCCCCCATCATCGCTTCTGAACTATCCCTACCCTGACTACCAGCAAACAATGCAGGATCGTCCGAATAAACCGTACCGGGCATATCCAGGCTTACGTTTACGTCCAGTAGAATCCGTCCATTATGCCCACCGTTGGTGGCATAATGATGACGGCTCTTAATGCAACTAATCAACGCATCTCTGCTGAGCTCTGGCATGATGAAGCAAGTCAATCCTCCCACAGCACCAAACCAGCCAGCACCGGGATAACTTGCACCGGGTCGCCCTTTATGGCCATCGGAGTTACCGATAATGCCCACCCTGTAACCACTTTTGAAAGCATCCTGAACGAGCCACTCGAAGGTACCCCAGGCCGAATGCACTTCTACTGATTTTTCAAAACGCCCATCGTGAGCCATAGCTATATCGGCATAGCGGCCACCACAATGGGCAAAGCAGATCACGTCCCATTCTTCATTTCTGGCAAAGGATTCAAACAGTTCAGCAGCTGTGTGGCAATCAGTTTCGATATCGTGCTGGCTTTCGATTAATGCGTGAGAAGATCGGCGCATCACTCTTCCTTCGACTGGAAAATAGACGTTGCGATCGCCACCAAGAGCGGTGTTGCCGGACCATTCATATCCGGGCAATGTGACAAATCGGCCCGTGTCATTGAAATGCATAGTTACTGCATTGAGGTCTTGCCAAAAAGATTCAGTCATTTGAAAATCGTTACCTTGATGGGCACAGACATCAAGGCAGGCCAGATCACGACCGAAAGCAAAATAATCGGCAGCACTGTTGGTACCGAGCGTTTCATCGGACTGACCATGAAGATCGCCCCAGTAGTGTTTGTTTGCTGGTGTCGTCTGCACTGCCGCAGGATTTGTTCGTGCCAACAGCGCACCATCTTCGCTAAATACGCCAATGTCAAAAACACCTTCGTTACTGAATTCCAGACTGCTCACCTCGCAAACGAACTCGCCCCTGTTAATGTCAATATGATTGGGCAGATTTTGAACCGTGGTGTCTGCCTTGAGAAAAAGCCTGTTTTGCGCTTTGTTGGTTGGGTTGCCCCATCTGTCTTCAGCCTTTATTTTTAGCGCAAAGGGTGTATTGATCTTGCAGGTACTCGGTATGATTGCAACCCAGCTTTCAGGCATACCGGGTACGATAGAAATTGCTGGCTGCATAGGCAGCGTTTGAAAATTGAATGTGGCAATCGGGTCAACCAGTACACGAAACTCAAATCGCTTTTCACAAAAGGTTTGCAATCGCATTCCTGGTGAGCCTTGATCAGTTACCCCAAATCGAACGGTGATCGTATCTCCCTGTTTCATAAATCCCTTAACAACTTTAATTTGCAGGGTCCGATCCCATGGCCTGATGTTGCCTTTTGGATCGAATCGGGCTTCAAGCACAGCATTGTTGGAGCTTTCAACCGTTGTAAAACCCGGTGCTGCTGGGTCGTCAAATTGCGGATTCGTTTGATCAGTTGCAAAGCGGAACACAATGCGCATGCTGCCACTATCATCAATACCGAACCGCCCAGCTGTGTACGTCAGGGTAAAGCTTTGATAACTGCCAGCTTCGAACTCGCCGGATTTATCGAGTACTGCCGTACCGAGTAATTCTGCAGGAATTGGCTCTCGCAACGCACCGTTGTGCATGTCTGGAGTAGTCATGTTGGGTATTTCTGAGACCATGCCTGAAGATATCCTGAGAAAAGTTTATTTCGATAACAATGGCATGATTTTATACGCTTTGCGATTGCAATTCAGTTTCTTAAAAAATCAAACAATCGGCAATGCGTCGCAGAATGCAAAGTAGGTAACAACGTGGAGCTTCAGACGCTGAGTTTCAATTGCGTATTGACCAACCAGCACCTGTCGCGCAAGGCTTACAACAATGCTAGACTGACTATCGTTCGATATTACCGAAATATACAATCAGTTTGTCGCCAGTAGGGACGCAAACACCTTCAGGTTAGCGCAGATCCTGATGATCAATTGGCAACAAGAAAAGTCTATGACAGTCACAAAAGACCAAATCAAAATTTTCCAAAACGAAGGTGTGATTTGCCTGCGGGGCCTAATTGACAAACACTGGCTGGAAAGCCTAGCCACAGGTGTAGAAAAAAACTTTCAGAATCCTGGCCCTTTTAATACTGTATACACCGACAAAGATAACCCTGGTGGCTTCTACGATGACTATTGCAACTGGACTCGCATTGATGAGTATCGCGACTTCATTATGAATTCACCTGCAGGTAAAATCGCCGGTGAGCTGATGAAATCAGATGTTGCCAGAATTTATCACGAGCACGTGTTGATTAAAGAGCCAGGTACAAAAGAAGCAACACCATGGCATCATGATCTGCCTTACTACGGTGTCGATGGCGATCAACTTTGTTCCATCTGGCTACCGCTAGACCCGGTACCGCAAACCGCCTGCCCCGAATTTATTGTCGGTTCACACGCTAATGGTAAACTTTACTATCCCCGGTTTTTCTTGACCAGCGAGAATTACGAGCAAGGCATCGCTGGTTTTGAAACCATGCCTGATATTGATGAGCAACGCGAAAAGCATGAGATTAAATCATGGGATTTGGAACTCGGTGACTGTATTGTGTTCCATATGCGTACCTTACACGGCGCTCCAGCTACAGAGGGCCTTAGTACACGTCGCAGGGGCTTCTCAACACGTTGGCTCGGTGCCGATGCTACCTTTGCAACACGCGCCTGGAATACATCCCCACCCTATCCGGAAGTCAAACTGAATCACGGTGATGCGATGGCTCATGCCAGTTTTCCGATAGTCTGGGAAAATTGAAATTCCATTCATTCAATCTAGCCACGCTAAGACAAGACAAAATTCGTAATGTCCAACCACGATGAAAGTGAGACAACAACCTCGTTCAAAATATAGTCTTCCCGTACAGATACCGAATCATGCTGGAGTAAGCTATCTATAATCGATGGTGATCATTACGAGGTTCCTGCATGACAAGCTTGCCGTCTCCACGCAGACTTACCCGCATTGGCGACTTGAAAACGTTTATTTGGCAAGTATTGCCCCGCGTCGATCCACGCCCCATGCATACTGTTTCGGCCACAATTGGTAGTTCGCGTTAGCACCCAATGCTTCAGCAGCATGTTGCGGCCAGAACGGGTTGTACATGAGTTCCCGACCCAGTGCAACAAAATCCGCCTGACCCGAACTAACGATAGACTCAGCATGTTCGGGATTGATTATCACACCCACTGCCATACTGCCTACATCGGTTTCGGCTTTGACTCGTTCAGCAAACGGCACCTGGAACCCTTGCTCTCTGGCACCAGATTTGGGTGTGTTCATACTTAGCGGTTTACCATCGTCGGCAGCGCGAAAACGCGGCGCGCCTGATACACCACCTGATGAACAGTCCACGATATCAACACCCGCTTCAGCTAATGCATGGCACAGCACGATCGTGTCGTCCATGTTCCAACCACTATCGACGTTGTCGATCGCTGAAACGCGGAAGAACAGCGGCACGTCTTCACCAATGCGCTGACGTACAGCCTTGGTTACGTCCAGTGCCAAGCGCATGCGGTTTTCGATTGAGCCGCCGTATTCATCGTTACGAGTATTGGTTAATGGTGATAAAAAACTATGAATCAAATAGCCATGCGCGCCGTGAATCTCTATTACCCTGAAACCGGCATCGAGTGCACGCTCTGCCGCATCGGCAAAGTGTTGAACCACATCGTTAATGTGTTGCGCGGACAATGCGGTTGGTATACAAAAACCATCTGCAACGGGTGTGGTTGTTGGTCCGACTACCTGCCACGCATCGGCGTGATCGGCCGATAGAGGTTTACCACCATCGAAAGGCGGCAATGTAGAGCCTTTGCGCCCAGCGTGCGCCAATTGAATGCCAGGCACACTCTCCATGCTACTGATGAATTCGGTAATCTGTTTCAACGCATTAGATCGCTGTTGATCCCATATTCCCAGACAATTAGGTGTAATGCGCCCTTCTGGTGTGATTGCTGTTGCTTCGGTAAACACCAGGCCCGCACCACCGCGTGCAAACGTGCTCAGATGGGAGAAGTGAAACGGTTGTGGTAATCCATCTTGTGCTGAATACATGCACAATGGCGACACCACCACGCGATTCGGAAAAGTCACGCCTCGAATTGTTATCGGACTGAATAGTTGACTGCTAGTCATAATATTTTCAATATAAATTATTGTGCTTGTGCTTGAACCAGACGCTGCAATACGCACACTTTGTTGCCAGCTGGAACATGTAAACAGGCAAGGTGCCCGAAATCACATGACTAAACAAATTAAACTCTACTACACAAATTAAAACCCTACTACACAAATTAAAACACCACTAAACCAATTTAAACACCACTACTCAAATTAAAACTCCGCAAAATTCTTGAGTCGTATAGAATACCGTCCCATTCAACCACGATGCCTTACCTACCGTCAATGAACAATGAATTGCACACCCGTGTTTCTGCATATGGCTTATTGCTTCGCGAAGACAAATTGTTATTGTGTCGGTTGTCCGAGAAAGTGGGTATGAATCCAGGATGCTGGACCTTGCCCGGCGGCGGATTGAATTTTGGCGAAGACCCGCAAGTCGCTGTAGTACGGGAATTCAAGGAGGAGACCGGCCTATCCGTAACAGTAAACAAATTATTGGCGGTAAACTCGCTATGTGACAGCATGCCCAACTGGCCGGCTATGCACAGCATTCGAATAATCTACAGCGTGCAGTATCTGTCGGGAGAACTGCAGTTCGAAAAAAGCGGTAGCACTGACATGTGTGCCTGGCACACGCAAGCTCAATCACAAACACTATCGCTTGTTGAGCTTGCCAAACATGGGATATCGCTTTCGTTTAATTAACGCTCATCGCTGGTTGCAGTTAGGGATGTTCTAAAACAGGTTACCCTGCTCTGGTTGATCCCTGTGTCCAGGACCGTGCCATTGATGAATGTTCAAATCAAGCTTTTGGAACGAAAATACCAATCCTTCTAATTCGAGTAATTTTCTTTGCCTGCCTGGCTCTGCGTTGTGGCTTATCTTGCCTTGTGAATTAATAACCCGATGCCACGGCACATCATCGGGACAAGCAGCCAATGCTAAACCTACCCAACGTGGTCCAGAGGACTTATAATCTTGCGCGCTTATTTCCTGAGGCCGAGGTAGTAATTTGGCAATTTGCCCGTAGGTGGATACCTTGCCATAGGGTATCTGTCTCACAAACGCCCAAACTTATTCCGAATAGAGCTGTTTGTTCGGTGGGTGTATGTAGTT
>JAHQVR010000268.1 GCA_019634245.1 Gammaproteobacteria bacterium | reverse complement strand
TGACGTGGTGGCTGACGGCTCGGTGAAATATATTCAATGGTCAAAGAGAGATATTTCAAGTATTCAGCAACGTAATCTGTCTCTGTACAACCGATTTATGATGGCAGTAGGATTGAATGTGATCGACAAGTTAAAAATAACAACGTCGGAGCATTCCAGCGCACTCGCTTAAATTTGCAGCAATCAGTGTTGGTGAGTTCTTTGTAGCATTGAGTCGATTACTACGGTATTTCTATGGGGTGATATCCGAGTGAATGGATGCTAGGTAGATTGAGACTCACTTCAAGTTGCGCCTTCCACTGATTCTCCCACTGCGCATTGGCAAAAAACGCCTGTTTGCCGTTAATGAGATAGCTGTTAATCGCTGATTGACCATCATCTGACAATAACCACTGCAAAAATTCAGTTGCGGCACTGGTATTGGTATGGGGATGTGCTTCAGGGCTGACCAAAACAACACCGTACTGATTAAATAGTGTTGGGTCGCCATCCAGCAGAAGTTCTAAGTCCATACGATTTCTATATTTGAGCCAAGTGCCCCGATCACTCAGAGTGTAAGCCCCAACGCTATTGGCGATACTAAGCACTGAACCCATACTTCCTCCTGTTTCCAAATACCAACTCCCACTATCCGTAGAAACATCGGTGGATAAATCTTGCCAAATTGATTGCTCTTTAAGGTGGGTGCCACTGTCATCAGCCCGAGAAATAAATTTACTCCGGCTCATTGCAATACGTTCGAATGCTTCATGGATATCACGGGTGTTTCTCGCTCCGGCAGGATCATCAGGTGCCCCCACCAATACAAAATCGTTGTACATAAGATCAAAGCGTTTTACACCAAACCCATCTTGAACGAATTGTTGCTCAGAAGCTTTATGATGTCCGAGTAGAACATCAGCATCACCGCTTCGTGCCATCGCTATCGCATGCCCTGTTCCTACAGATTGCACATGAACGTGAATACCGGTTTGTGCCCGGAAAACCGGAAGTATGGCGTCATACAGCCCTGAGTTCTCTATTGTTGTAGCTGAAGCAACACGGATACTTCTTGATTCAGCGGTCGCTGAAGCCGCAGTAAACAGCATCCAAAACGCTATCACTGGCACTATAAATGATCGCTCTTTCATCTGCAGAATAAACACTCCATCAATCAAATTACTCTGACAATCTGTATGGAAGAAATGTTTGCTATGCAGGTGTCAGAGTATCCGTGCACTTAGTCGTAGTTGAAAATATCGGGGCGCGGATCAGGTATGAAGCCGTCCTTGTTAGGCATTTCAACCGCCGCCAGACTCGTCGCGTTGAGTGTCGCGCTCTTATCGAGAATGTTTGCCTCACCAAGGATATATGCGACAACGCGATAAACGTCATCGTCGGACAAAGAGCCCGGTGCATTGAAAGGCATTGCACGCTTGACATAGTCAAACACCGTCGACGCATGAGGCCAGTAGCTTTCGATGGTCTTTTTCGGTTTACCCGACGTCAGCGAACCGCGCCCCCCAATAAGTGCTGCGGCACCCAAGTCGCTATTTCCCTCGAGATTCGCGCCGTGACAAGCGAGACAGTGCGAGGCGTATACTGCCTTTCCGTCTTTATGAGTGCCGCTGCCAGGTGGTGCGCCACGACCGTCCGGCATCACATCGATATCGACCATCGCAATCTCTTCCGCAGAGGGGGTTGTGCCAAAACCATAAGGTCCGCCGTATCCTTCGGCCATTAATGTTGCAGGCGCCAACAGCGTGATACCCAGTGCAGTAGCAGCGGTATTACGGGAAATTTTAGTAAACATGTACATTGCTCACGCCTCCTTCTGCATCAACTGCCCAAGATTGAATCCCATTCAGATGGTAAATGGAGCCAAATTTCCCGCCATCCAACCCGCGTTCGTCTGCGAGTTGCTTGATGGTTGGCTGGACGTAGCCGGTCTCATCCTGACAGCGGCTTTGTAACACCGCAGGTTGACCGTCCCAATGCCATGGAAATCGAAACCGCGTGTGGCAAACTGGCATAACCGGCCCTTCGAGTTCGGCAAGCTGCCAGGAATTACCGCCATCTACAGAAACTTCGACCCGCTTGACACGTCCTCGCCCTGACCAGGCGAGCCCGGTAATCTCATAGAATCCTGAACCGGGTATTTTCATTTCGCCGGATGGATAGGTAATCACCGATTTTGCTTCCATAGTGAATGAAAATTGGCGTGCCTTACCTCCCTTGAGAAGATCGGTATATTTTGAAGTCTCCTCTCGGGTCATAAACGGCTTGTCGCTGACTTCCAGGCGTCGCAGCCATTTGATATGTGTGTTTCCTTCAAAACCTGGGAGCAACAGTCTGAGTGGGTACCCCTGCTCAGGGCGAATCGCTTCGCCATTTTGCGCGTAGACGAGCAGTGCATCTTTCCAAGCTTTATCCAGTGGCACACTGCGTGTCATAACTGCAGCGTCTGCGCCTTCAGCGAGAATCCAGGCTGCTCCTTCTTCCACAGCGACCTCTCTTAAAATCGTAGAGAGCGGGACTCCTGTCCACTCTGATGTACTGGTCAAACCATGTGTACCCTGAACAGACTTGAGTGTTGGCTCACGCCACTCGGTAAGGCCGTTGCCAGAACATTCAATGAAATGAAATCGAGAGACCGAGGGAAATCGTTTTAAATCCTCCATCGTGTATTTCTTTGGGCTTCCCACCATGCCGTGCACAATAATGGTGTGGTTAGCAGGGTCGATATTGGGAATGCCGCCGTGGTGTCTCTCAAAGTGCAGACCTGAGGGTGTGATAATACCGTTACTACTTTCCAGGGGCGTCATCGTCCACGACGATTCTTTAGTTTTAGTTGGATAGCGCCAACGCGCTTCTGATTCAAATTGTGACCTCGAACCGTATCCACCGTCATCATTGGTGAGGCGACCTTGTTCTTTGGTGGGGTCCGCCTGAACGGGGAAGTCCATTGATCCTGCTGGTACCGCTGCTGTTGCATTTGCGGTTATTCCTGCTGCACCTGCGGCTGCTATGGTAAGAAATTGACGCCTGCTGGATACAGTCTCTTCACCGCTCGGTCTGCCTCGTTGAGGAAACATACCTTGCTTGCACTCACAAAGTTGTTTTTCTGAAGCCCCTGCCTCACTCTTGTTCCTTAACGCCTGATTTTCAACTTCAATCAGCTCACGAATGATGCTTTTTGTTTTTGCATCGTAATCCGCATTCTTCTTGCTTCTTGCCATCGTCATACCTCGCTTCGTTAGTTGTGATTCCTCCACCACTACCAAACCGATTCCGTCGCGATACAGCGTACATGCATCGCGAAGACGCAGTTTGCCGAAAACGTAGCTAATAAAGACTAGAATGTAAGCCTGTGTTTGTATAATACTTGGTCTCTATGGTGCTATGTGTCGTGCTTATACTGGTTGTAAAAATCGCTGTTTTTCAGTCAGTTAATGAAATTATTGTGGATAATTCGCTCAAAATTTCCGTGAAAATATTTTCAAAAGAGTACTGTTGTCGCTGCATCCAGTTGAGCGTGAGTGGCGTATATAAGAGGATTGATATTTAAATCCTACAGAGAGCGATGGACCAATCGGCAAATGTAATGCACATGAACGAATACGAACCATCCTCCGCGGAGAAGGCCGCGGAGCAGGTGTCCGTCATGGATAATGATGTCACCTTGGCTGATTTATTGCGCCGGGTCGTGATACAAGATCAATCTGCCTTTGAACAGTTTTATGATAGAACCGTGCAAAATGTCTATGGTCTGGCGATGAAAATTACCGGTGAGACGACTACCGCTGAAGAAGTGGTTGGAGATGTCTATCTGCAAGCCTGGGAGCAAGCCAATCGCTTTAACGAGAGCAAAGGCAGTGTCTTGGCATGGTTAATGATGATTACTCGCTCTCGGTCTCTGGATGCGAGAAGAAAATTTATCAGAGAGCAAGCGGTACCTTGGGAAGAGGTTGAGCAGATACCAGAGTCTACCGAAGAAATTGAAGCTCTATTAATGCAAATGGATCAATATACGGAAGTGCACAAGGCGCTGACCGAAGTGGGCTCAGTTCAGAGGCAACTCATCGCCCTAAATTTTTTTCGGGGATACTCTCATCAGGAGCTGTCAGATTTCACGGGCATCCCCCTTGGTACTGTGAAATCTCACTTGAATCGTGCAATGAAACTGATGCGGAAGTCGCTCGAAGCGTCCAGAGTTTGGGCTGGAGCAGTTAAATGACAGATTCCGAAAAAAATATGAATACGAGTACAGTGCTGAGCGATGAGATTGCTGGAGAGATGGGGGCGGCGCTGAAACCGTTGACTCTGTCTGATGAGAAGAAAGCCAGAATTAAAAGCCAGGTTATGGAACGAATAAAAAAAAATCCTACCTCCACTGAACCTGACTATTTGACGATCAAAAACACCGAGGGACGTTGGCTGGAAATTGCCCCTGGAGTCAGTCGTAAGAATTTGCATGTAGACCCTTCGACCACGAAAACCTCTTTTCTGCTCCGAATTCAACCTGGCTGTAAGGTGCCTGGTCACAAACACCATGAAGATGAGCTTTGTGTGGTGTTGGAGGGAGATGTTTCTTTGGGAGAAATTCATCTGAATGAAGGGGACTTTCATCTCGCGCGCAAGGGAAGCAATCACGGTTTGGTCCGCTCTGAGGGTGGCGCGGTGTTATTTATTCAAGCTGCTGCCTAGTACAACTCTCATAAAATCTGCAGTTATACTGAGTTCTCTCATTGAATCCCTATCGCTATTCGATAATATGCGGGTTTCTTTCTTATTGAATGTAACCCAGAAATGCAGTTTGAAAAAAACTACCCATTGAGAGAATTTCAATGTACGGAACCGTCTCGTATTAGAAAAATCGTTACGCGTTATCCACTGGCAACATTGATTGCATCTCACCAAAGTGCGCCAGAAGTCACGCAGGTTCCTCTCATTACGAATGATGAGCAAGACAGTATCCGCTTTTTGCATGGACACCTGGATAAGAACAATCCGTTTACTTCGACTGTTTATCGGAGTGCAGAGGTCTACGCTTTGTTTCAGGGACCAAATAGCTACATCAGCCCATCTATCTATCCCGATGTACAATACCCTGGTTGGAATTTTGTTAGCGTTCATGTCAAGGGAACGCTTAAACCTGTCAACAGTCTAAGCGACCTGACCAATATTTTGATTCGTACTGCTGAACAAAATGAAGAACCAGGATCTGGCTACTCCCTATCTCCCAAACAACGAAACTTTGGGCAATTACTCGAACATATTTTGGGGTTTCAGATTGAGATCTCTGATGCGAAAGCGGTAATTAAGCTTGCCCAAGATAAAACACCGTCAAATACTCTGTTGGCCAAAAAAAGATTAGCGATGATGGCGACAAAAGATATCAGTGCTTTTCTGGATGACTTGCTCGAAGAAGACGACTAGTTTTGTCTAAGAGGGCGGTGGGGTCTCTGTATACTGCGTTTTGCCCTTGTAATAAGTACCTTTTCCTTCCTGCTTTTCTATACCGTTTCGCTGAGCTTTGGCATCGATAACTGGATTAATTGGTCTGGCGTTGTGTGCGCGTAACCACAACCTGAGCAAGTGTCGTTGTTTTTCTGAATCGGGACTGTCGAAAAATTCAGTTCGCGTATGCAGTACCACATAATTATTGAAAAATGCGATCTCTCCTGGTTCCATCATAAAATTTAGCCGAAACTCTTCACTGTGCGCGACTTGATCCAGGTAATCTAATGCTTCAGTTTCCTGTTCGGTCTTTTGTACATTGAGCTCTTCAAACGCCATTTCAATATAACTTCTCAAATAGCAAATACTGAGATAGCCTTCCTTTTCGGAAAATACAGGAACTTTTTCTTCGCTAACAGGGGATTCACCAGGAAGGTGTTCGCCAAAACGATGATAGTAAAACCCTTCCTGTAAAACTGGAATCAGTTCTGGTTGATGCTGGGCAATGTGATTGAAAATCGCGGGTCCACTGGCATATCCACTCAGGCCGCCTTTTTCCGCAGGCACTAGACACATCATTCCGACAATGTCGCTGGCGTCAGTATGTAATGCAAGCTCTAGACTGTTTCTATATGCACGCTCGCGATGGTCTTTGCCTCCGATATTGATGACGTGTCCGAGTTTATCTCCCATGGGGCTTTGGGATTGCGCTTCACCAAGATACGTTGAGATGCCCCAGAACAGAATGGCGCATTCTTCTTTGCTATATCGGGAAGTGTTGATGCCTTTGAGTAGTAGTAATCCTCTACCTTCCTGAATCTCTTTTTCCCATTCATTGATCTCCTGCAGTATCGCACTAACGGGAAAATGATCTTGTGTGATTTCCTCTACAGCAAGATCTAATTTCTGAACATGTCGCAGAGCACCATCGAGAACACGTAACGCATTGTCAGAGAGCGTATAAGTGACCGTGGACTTGGAACCGAGTTCCTGCGCCTTCCATGCGGAGATGTGATCGTAGTAAGGTTGATTCATAATTTCTAGCTGAAATAAGCTATATTGCCTTTATCGAGAAGACATATCGCGGTTTCATAGCAGTCTTTTCATCTTGATTTGGTGCTCACCGTCTTGAGAACTAACAACAATGTTTTTGAACGAGCCTCCAGGCTTGAATGATTTCATCAACCAGGGTCTGTGCATGCTGATCCGTCGTGGCATAGCAGATCACAGAGATTCGGATGATCATATGTCCATGCCATTCGCCATGACTCGGATAGACGATACCGCGTTTTTGAACTTCATCCAATACTCGATTTGTGAGTGAGTTTCGTTCTTCACCTTCACCACAGGTCAGGGCCACCTGATTGGCAACGACCTCGTTCAACACATGGAGTCCCGGTTCGGCGGCAAGTTCTCCAGCGATCTGCTTTGCAAGCCGACAGTGTCTGGCAATTAACTCTCTAACGCCCGATCGACCAAGATGGCGCATAATGGCATAGCTTGGTACACCACGAGCCCTTCGGGATAATTCAATGGTGGAGTCGGACGGCTCCCACTGGCTGCTTGTGTCGGGCAGATATGCACCTCGCGCTGACATCGATGCGACTAGTGCACTCCGATTACGCACAATCGCCAAGCCGGCGTCGTAAGGTGCGTTTAACCATTTGTGCAGGTCAATCGCCCAGCTGTCTGCTTCGTGTACGCCTTCCAGACGTGTGGCCAATTCGGGAACCGCCGCGAGCCACAGCCCAAAGGCCCCGTCAATATGAACCCATCCGCCGAGGGCATGTACCGCGGGAATGATCTGCGCAAAATAATCGAATGCGCCAGAGTTGATCTGACCAGCTTGAAGAATAACAAGAGGTGGCGCTTCACATTTTTCTAGTATTCTCAAAAATGGTTGTACTTCTATACGCCCCTCCTGGTCTACTTTAAGTCGCTGCAGGCGCCCAGCGCCAAACCCGGCATACCGTAGTGCGGCGAAAGGCGCTGAATGTGCCGCATCACCAATAAAAACAGGGATTTCAGGTGCGCCAAACAGGCCGTCCTGTTCGACATCCCATTGTTGCTGTTTTAAAAGTTGATGTCTTGCTGCCAAGATTCCTTCTGCATTGGCAACGGTTGCTCCCGTTACAATTCCTGCACCACTTTCTTTTGGAAGATCGAGAAGATCAATAACCCAGTCACATACGGCCCGTTCCAATCCTGATATTGCTGGTGTCTCCAGAGCTGAACCAGCGTTTTGGCCCCACGCAGAAACCATCATATCCGCAGCGACCCCAATGGGATGAGAGCCTCCCAGCACATATCCATAGTAGTTTCCGGAGCTCATTTGGGTGAGGCCATCGTCAGCTTCTCGAATCATGTCAGCGATCACTTCATGTCCGTTCATTCCCTGATCGGGTAGCGGATTGCGAAATCGTTTAACAGCCTCGTCAATAGAAATTTTTGCGGTGACAGAGCGCCGTGAAATGTTTTGGCGATAAGAAATGGCTTTTTCACTCGCCAGTGTCATCGCTTTAATTTCGTCCTCGGTTAATCCTTGGTGCATAGGTCTGTTTTTGTTGTTGTGTAGTTAAACGGGGGGATTTTGTCGGTAC
>JAHQVR010000267.1 GCA_019634245.1 Gammaproteobacteria bacterium | reverse complement strand
GGCACCACCAGTGGCACAGACTCTGGAAATAACACGTCGGGTTCCACGGCCGGTACAGACTCAGGGAATAACACCTCGGGCACCACCAGTGGCACAGATGCTGGTAGCACCACCTCTGATGGCGGAGCGGATGGGAGCTCCACCGCAACGGATGGTAACGCCTCGGATGGAGGTACCTCTGATGCCACTACGGGAAGCACTGACAGTGGCACAACTGATGGTACGGGCGGTGATGGTACGAACCCAGATTTCGACACCAGTGCAAACCCCGATACAGCTTCTGTATTTCAGGGTGAGACGGTTCTAATTAATGTACTCGTGAATGACAACGACGGTGTTGGTGATGGCTTAACCATTGTGAGTTTTACCGATCCACCCAATGGTTCTGTGACCCGGGAAGGTACCGAAGAATTGGCTTACACACCGGACTTTGGTTTCTATGGAATTGATACCTTCATGTACGTGATTGAAGACGGGCAGGGTGAGCAGGCAACCGGGACGGTTACTGTGGAAGTCATTCGCTTTAGCGATATCAACGATAACGCGATCAATGACTATGATGAATGTAATTGTGTCAGCTTGACACTTGAATCAGGAATCCACGGTAGTGGTCTTGGTGGAAAGCTGGAATGGTTGAGTATTTTTGCTCTGTTTGTTGCGCTCATATTCCGTAGGCGCGCAGCGGTTGTAACAGTTAAAGGATTGCATGCATGAACAAACGCCAGTTAGCCGGAATACGTCAGATCTGTGCAGTTGCGACGGCTTCGGTACTGGTTGTGGCGCTTCACAAGGTTGCTGCATCGGATGACGAGCTCTCTCCTGAGCCAATTGTGTTCAAGGGTCGTCCTTACATTGCTCTTGGCGGTGGTATCAGCCAGCTCACTCCGGGTGATCGTTGTCCTTGTATCGCCATTGGTGATAAAAATGATACAGGTGTCTCTGTTGCTATTGGCTACGATTTCGCTAGTTGGTTAACGGGCGAAGCATACTATGCCGACTTAGGTGCGTCTGGGGTGGAATTCCTCGGTGAGCCGGTGGATGACATTACCTATCGAACGTTTGGTGCGAGTGTTATTGGTTACCTGTATAACAACCGAAGTGGTTTTTTCTTTCGACAACAAACCGATGCAATGGCTCGGCGTGTTGGCTTGTCTCTCTATGCTCGCGTAGGAGCGGGTAGCCTGAGAAACCGCACTGAAGATTTAGATTTAAACCGTGACTACCCAACGCATGTGGCATTTGGTGCTGGCGTCGAATACGGGTTCAATAATGGGTTCGCACTACGAGGTGAGGTCCTTTCCTACGATACCGATGCTCAATTCGCACAAATCAGCGTGTTGAAACGTTTTGGTAAAGCCGTTGGGGCTTCGCAAGCTCGTTCGTTAGAGCCTCCGAAGCCAGTTGAACCCACAGTTCCAAAGGCGGCTATTGATACCGGAACTGCCACTGCATTGGCCGATCTGCCCATGCCTACGGTTTACTTCGATTTTGATAAAGATGTGTTGAAGCCAGCGGGTATTCAGGATTTAGACGAATTGTTGGAGCAGCTAGGCGATGCTGATGTGACGTTGCAGTTAGCAGGACACACCGATTATTACGGTACTGAGGTCTATAACGAAGGTCTTGCTTTGCGACGTGCGAACAGCGTCAGACGCTACCTTGTCGAAGCTGGATTTAATCCACGCAATCTGCGAGTTGAAGGTTTTGGTGAGATGATGCCAGCCACATTAGATCGAAGTGATGCTGGTCGAGCTCTAAACCGACGAGTGGAAGTCACTCTTTCGCAATAGCGGTAATGGGTAAGCGTCGCTCGATTTGCAGCGACAACATATCAATGTGATGTCTCAGTCCGTAAAGTTCATGGGCAAACCCCAGTGGTACTTCAACATCTCTTGCCAATTCTTCGATCTGATGTAGCCTATCCAGACAAACGCGTAATTCAGAAGCGCTTGCTGAATTGTGGGCCTCTTGATCAATAATTTGTACCTCGTCATACCATTTGTATACTTTCTTTCTGACCGTCCATCGATAGGCGGGAGGAAGAATCCGAGAAAGCGGTAGAAAAAGTGCGATCAGAGGCAGCGCCAGTAGTTTCATGCGATCAATTAAGTTGGCAGCCCAAAAGGGCAAATAGCGCTGCAGTATGGGAACTCCTCGTTTGAAATAACGCGCGGCTTCAGCACTGGTTGGGAAATCCAGAAAGTCGTTCGACGGAAAACGATCCGTATTAGAGAATAGTGTGTTTTGCTGAAACAACTCGTCCGTTATTTGCAGTAGCAAATCACTCAGAGCAGGATGCAAATCTTCACTAGCAACCAGGGTTGCGGCATTTGCTAACAAGCTAATGTCTTCGCTAGGGATATTTAATGGCAAGTCCACGATACCTTCTGGCAGCGTCAAATGAGAGAAATGTGGGTATCTTCGGGCATAGGCCGTCGCCCGAGAGAAGCTCATCAAGTGGATGTCTTCTCGTCTGATCAGCTGCTGCACCAGCGTGGCATCACTCGACGAGATCGTCATAGCTGCGTCAATTTCGTTCGCTATTAGCGCCTCAGCTGCTGCATTGCCAGATAACGGAACAAGTACCACTTGATCATCGGCTAAATCGTTTTGCTGCAGAAGTTGGGTGGCCACTTTTCGAGTGCCGCTGCCGACACCTCCGACGGCGAGCCGGAGTCCTTTGAGCTCGCTAATTCGTGTCAGACGAGATGCAGTGTTGCTGAACAGCCAAAGAGGTTCAAAATAGACACTCGCCAAGCCCTCTATCCTGCCGTCGCGTTGAGCATCACCAATACCGGATTGTAAAAAAGCGACATCCGCACCTTTTTTCAATTCGAGCAAGTTGGCAACCGAACCAGCGGTTTCGATAATCTGCAATTCGATGCCTTCCTCTGCAAACGCTTGCTGCATTTTCAACGCGTACTGATAGTACGCACCCTCGGGTGAGCCCGTGGCTATAGAGAGAGATCTGGGGGGCGCTGGTTCAACAAATTGGTAGGTGAACCACAGTGCCAGAGCAACCAGGACGGCCGCACCACCAAAGGTTTTGATCCGGTCCATTTGTGGACGAGTGCGTTTTGGCTTTTTTCGCCTTCTTTGACTTCGGTTTTCGGCGTTGATGGCCACAAGAGAATCTTCTTCAGTCTACTATTACAGACCCCTACTGTAATGCAGTGAGTGTGCCTGATGGATTCTTTATCCCAGCTGGTTCTTGGTGCCAGTATTGGGCATGTGGTGCTGGGTTCTGAGATAGGACGGAAGGCACTGCTAGTTGGTGCTGTATTGGGCACCGTGCCAGATCTAGATGTGCTGGTGCGCTACCCAGATGCAGTAGATAGCTTTACTTATCACAGAAGCTACAGCCACTCCGTCTTTGTTTTGACGCTGTTTAGCGCGGTGGCCGGCTGGGTAATTTGGTGGATGGGTCAGAGAAAGGCCTGGAAACTGTCATTGCATAAATGCCTGATGGCGAGCTGGCTTTGCTTGATCACCCATGTGCTTTTAGACTCGTTCACCATCTATGGCACACAAATATTCTGGCCGCTACCGGTTGACCCTGTCGCGGTTGGCTCAATATTCATAATCGATCCGATTTACACCTTGCCATTACTTGTCGCTGTTTTATTAACAGTGCGTAGTGTGAAGCAATACAGCAGAAGAGCAACCGTGTTTGCGCTTCTAATTAGCACTAGCTATTTAGGGTTGACCGTACTGTTGCAGGAAAGCGTTCGTACTCTTACCCTTGATAGTCTCGCTGCTGAGAATAGATCTGTGCCGTCAGACAAGCTCTTGGTAGCTCCGTCACCCTTTTCATTGATGTGGCGTTTAGTAGTACTTGAGGAGGATAACTATCGCGAGGGCTTTTACTCTGTGTTTGATAAAGAACCGCTGGTTCAGTTCTACGATTACCCTAACGGCTCCGAGTGGATGGCCGAGCAGGGTGAGCTTCCAGCCTTGGCCCGCCTACACTGGTTTACAGATGGTTTCATTGCAGCAGAAGCCACGTCTGACGGTTTGGTATTGACAGATCTAAGGATGGGATTGGAGGCAGCCTATGTGTTCCGTTTTAGGGTAGCAGCGAATACCGAAACTGGGTTCGTACCCATAGTGAGTGAGGTCATTCGTTTTGCTCCGAATCAAGAGAGAGTAAAAAAATTGCTCGCCCGGTTGTTTGATCAATCAGTCGACATGAGCCTTAAGTAAAAAGTCACCGAGATGGGGCGTAATTTGTCACTATGGGTTCGGCCAACGGGCTTAAAGCCCCTATGAATTTCCAATAGGGGGTGAATATGAGGCTACGGTGGGTTTTCAGATGAACGTGTGGTGGTGAAAAGTTAGCAACACCAGATAGTCAGGTGGAATAAAGGCGTCAGTAGTTATCAGATAAGTGAGTCCAGAGAATTCCTTGGTTTTCAACTTAGTAGGGTGGTTGTGAGGGTTCAGTGGTAATCAGATAAACTGGGGTAAATGGCTATTTGATCGTAGTAATTTTGGAGTGGCGTATGTTTATTTTAGTAACAGGACTAGTGCTGTTCCTGGGGATTCACTCTGTTAAGGTAGTGGCTCCTCAATGGAGGGATGCGAAGATCAGTGCCTGGGGGGAATCTAGTTATAAGAGTCGATATGCCATAATTTCTGTAGCTGGCCTGCTGCTCATCATTGTTGGCTTCATTCGAAGCCGGTATGTACCTGATTTGCTTTGGAACCCACCAGGTTTTATGAACCATGTAACGGCGTTGATAAGTTGGGTGTCCTTTTGTTTGTTTGCAGCATCTTCTATTCCGAAAAATAGGGTCAAAGTGACCGTCGGACACCCGATGTCATTAGCCGTAGTGCTCTGGTCATTGGCACATTTACTCTCCAATGCGAGACTGGGTGATGTGTTGCTTTTTGGATCGTTTTTTGTGTGGTCGCTGCTAACCTATCTTAGAGCATTGAGTCGCGAGCCGATCGATGCAAAGTCCTATACGGGTCCACATAACCTTCCGCGTGTTATTGTCGGTGGTACGGTCGTATGGGCTATTTTTGGTTTGCTACTACACCGTTATGTTATTGGTATCCATCCGTTTGGTTGGTTCTAGAACTTGATTGTTGGGCCGGCTACATAGATGGGTGATTCTTCACTATGAGTGTCTTGTGGGAGCGGCACACCAACGGCACTCACTACAGTGTGAGGCAAGCGGGCGCTAGTGTTCGTCTCTACACCAACGGCGTTTATCACACACAGTGGAATCCAAAAAAACCCCTTGCTGGGGCCGTCTGGGATTGTTTAAGTTTGCCAGTGTTGTACCGCACTGTTGAATCTACAAAACGTATTTTGTTGTTGGGGCTTGGTGGTGGTGCAGTGGTGCGCCAGCTGGAAATTTTGTGCGACTTTGATGAATTGATGGCTATTGAGCTCGACCCAAACCACGTGTTCATAGCTCAGGAATGGTTTGGTGTAAACAATTCTAATACTCAGATCATCTTGGCAGATGCTATCAAATGGATTAAGCAGTATAAGGGGCCACCGTTTGATTTAATTATCGATGATCTGTTTTTTGAAAAAAATGGCGAACCAGAACGGGCTCAGGCATTGAACTCAGCATGGCTAAAAAAACTATCCAACTTACTTGAAGAGGAGGGGTTGCTAGTGATTAACACGGTTCATCGTTCTGAACTCGATCAAACTACTCCAATCTTTCGGCGTTTAGGTTTTGAACAAGGAGTTCGGCTCTCGGTACCGCAGTATGACAATGCGATTGGAGTTATATCCAAGCGAGCGCTAAGCAAAGAGCATTGGTTTGCTCAATTGAAAAGTAGTCAACTGTCTGCACCCATGAAACGGCAGGCTGTGGCCGTGAAGCGTCGGCAATTCTTTACATCTAGGTAGCTCTGGTCTCGTCGACCATCAGACTGTCTCAGATTCAAAAGCTATAAGACAATTGAGCACCGATTTGGGAGGTAAAACTGGTAATGCTATCGCCGGCTAGGCGCGCACCGATTTGTAAGGGGCCAAGGCCCATGCCGATGCTCATGGCAGAGGCGTCTTCGTCTCGTTTTGCATCGTGACTGAGTCCCGCTCGTAGTCTAAGGAAGTTCAGAGAAAACTCAGCTCCAATCGCAAGGCGTTGCGTTTCCAGGTTGTCCACCTTTGCGGAGTTTAAAGCAGCATCTGCTGTGAAGACGACTGGCCCTAATGGATAAGCCGTCCCTACAACGAGTTGAGGTGTTGTTTCTACCTTGAATCCGTTGGCCGTTTTTATATTCTCTGGAATGGCGTTTCTTAGCACTACTCCGATTGCCAAAGGAGAGCTATCCAGTGGTAAGGCCATCCCGATATCCACGGTTATGCTCGTTGAACTTTCCTCACTGTCAGAGAATTGGTCCGACAGTGAATCACTTTGATCATCAAAGTTTTCTGAAATTGAGGCGTTTATATTGGCTGCTCTCAAGGCTGAAATTTTGGGTGTAATACCAAAATCTATTGATCTTCCACCAACTTCAAACGTATGGGCTAGACTCACACCCACTTGAGTTCGCAGTAATGCCACGCCTTGAATTTCTGATTCTAAAATATCTTCTGGTTGTACCACTTGTAAGCTGCCGTCATCTCCAATGCTGAAGGCATCATTGTTTTGAATCTCTCCTACCGTTAGATCCCCGTCTGCCAGGCTTTCAGCAAATTGATTTATATAATCTCGATCGCCTGAAGCTATTGCGGGCGTTCCAGAGGCCACTACACTCGTACGCAAATGAACAGCAAACGGTATAGGTGTCTGAGTTAACGCAAGGCCAAAATCCAAGCTACCGCCGCCACTGACGCTATTTCCGTCGGCTAAGTCAAGAATCTCAACGACGTCGTTCGCCAACGCTCCTAAATTTCCTGTTCCGCTATAACACACCGAATTAGGGTCATTAAGGGTTTGTAGGCACTGGACTGCTTGGCCTGAAAGATCCTCTATTTCAGCTTCTATGTCGTCAGCTAGGTCGGTATCATCGGTAATCGCTTCAATCAAAGCGGAATTGTCTCTGACATCTGCCAACCCACCGAAATGAACGTGTGTTGTGTAGCCTGAGCGTTGTTGAAACATTAGGCTGGCTGGGTTTTCGTATGCACCATGCACGCCTGCACCATGAGCGATAGCAGAACCGCCCAGACCTAGTGATCGGGCATCGTCAGCTAGAGCATTATGTGTGAGTCCAGCAAATAAAATTGAAATAGTGAGAGTAGGGATATACCTGATCATTACATCGATCTCGCAGTCTTGCCTGGCTAGTCTTGGTCACAGGCTCTGTGGGTGCCATCCTGGCGAAAGACATTGGCTGACTGCCTGCTCCGGGCAGATCATAAAACCAAGTCTGGTAAATGTATAAGAATAGTGAAATATTTGGTGCATGGACTGTGCCACGCCCTTGTCATCAAATTCAGCTATCGACAGAAATTTGGCTGATACTCTGCATTGCGGCGTTCAGGATGGCGTGACGTGACTGTTGCTGTAACAGTGTTCTAGCCTTAGATTCAAGCGCTTCTAGGTCGGCGTGTACGCTTAAGAAACCCTCTTTTTCTCTCAAGTGATGTCTTTGCTCTAGCGTACCCAGGAAGGTTTTCAGTAGGTGTTTATCATATAGATCGCCCTCAATTTTGCCATGAGTCAACGCTAGTCGTTTGGCGCACGATTCAACGCGGGCGTGTAATTCTTTCCTGGAAATCGATTGCTCTGGTGCAAATTCTAGGATAGCTATTGTTAGGTAGTACCGTTCGAGCGACGGTGTGACACTGGCCGCCAGATGTAACAGGGAGATGGCCTCAGGTGTCCCTGCCGGCGCCCTGCGCCATCCACCCTCAGTTGATTCGAGCAGTGACATATCCTTCATTGTATTGAGCGTACTGACAATTCTGGCATCACTGGCCTCATCTTTTATGAAGAACTCTTCTTGTAAATAGGGGTAGGCCAATTGCACCAATTCCTGAATACTTTTCGTGCTTCGCGCGGTAGAGTTGCTGAAAGCACTGGCAATCAGCGAAGGTAAAATGAGTAAATGCGCGATGTTATTGCGGAAGTAGGTCAGCGGAGCTGACTGGCCGCGCTTGATAAAAATCAGCGGTCCTATGTCGTCTTTTCTTTGAATAATAAATCCTAATCGCTTGGCATGCTCGATGGTGTCAATTGGATCCAAAGGTGGGATAACCACATTACTAGTTCGGTAGAGCGTTGCCAGAAGTTGGTGGTTCATTCGAATTTGCCGCTCTAATTCCTGTTGACTCACAGCCCCTTGAGCAGTGGCGAGTGCAGCGGTCGCAAGTATGCTTATAGGAGTAACGCTGGCGCTGAGATTGATTGTCTGCATGATCGATGCGCCGAGCTGATCGACGATCGGTGGCAGCCATTCGGGCCGGTCTAACTGAACAGCCTGCTCTCGCCAATTGGGGTACTCGGTGTCGAGCAGGTCATTGAGTAGGATCGGTTCTCCAAAATTTACATGTACTGTTCCGTACTGCTGTCGCAGACTTTTTAGAGTACCTAGTAATCCCAAGATAGATTCTTTTCTTTTTTTGTTGCCAGCCAATTCACTGGTAAAGGCTTTACCTTCTAACAGGCGCTCGTAACCAAAATAGACAGGAACAAAAACGACAGGTGTACGCGGGTTTCGCAGATAAGCGTGAACGGTCATCGCCAACATGCCGGCCTTGGGAGGCAATAGACGCCCAGTGCGGCTACGACCGCCTTCAACAAAGTATTCCAGCGTATGTCCTCGCTGGAGAATTTCTTTTAAGTAGGCGTTGAACACCGCGGCGTACAGCTTGTTGCCGGCAAACGTTCGGCGCAGGAAAAATGCGCCACCGCGCCGCAATATCCCACCGACCACGGGTAGATTTAGATTGATTCCCGCAGCAATGTGCGGCAGAGAGTAACCTTCTTCGTAGAGAATGTAGGAGAGTAATAGATAGTCAATGTGACTACGATGGCAGGGGACGTAGACCAATTCTCTACCATCAGCCACTGATTTTAATCGGTCAACCCCGCTTAACTTTATGCCGTCATAAAGTTGGTTCCATAGCCAAGTCAGTAATCGATGCAGTATTCGCGTAGTGGGGTACGAAACATCGGCGGCTATTTCGTGAGCGTATTTTTCGGCGCGATAAAGGTGTTTCTGCAAGAGTTTTGGATTTGGTGTGTCAGTTTTTGATTCAGGAGAAAGCTCTTGCGAATTTCCCTGCTCGGCGAGTTCGGATTTTGTTCTAGATTCTTCAGCAATGACCTTCTGCACTGCCTTGTCAGCCACAACGGCTCCGATAAGCATTCGTCTGTGCGAGAGATCGGGCCCCAGGCTCGCAATGCGTCGCTCTCGGAAGTGAACTCTCAGAATGCGAAACAGTTTCCTTTCGAGTAATTCCGGCCTGGTCTCGGTTTTTAATAAGGCGTTGATCGACAAGGGTTGACTGATATTGACCAGTGTCCTTCGGCCATGCACGATCGTTGTAAAAAATTTGTGAGTACGGCCACCGATCTCCCAGTTTTCAGTGAAAAGAAAGCGCCACAGTGAATCTTCACGATCCGGTGCGCGACCCCAGTAGACAGCGACCGGCACAATTTGTAGTTCACCCGGGTAGTCTCTAGTGGCCGTGTGTAACGCTCGGGTTAGTCTTGGGGCCATTGCCTTTCGACGGCGCGCAAACAAATAGGGGCGGCGTTGCAAAACGCTTAGTCGAATTGGCTCTGATTGATCGCCATATTGGATCGGTTCAAGCGGGGCTGGTAGACCGGTTCGTTCTGCGATTACACTCAGGGCGGTGGCATCGGCCACGCCACCGGATTCCAGTACATAAATGACTGGCGCCTGAGGATCGATTAGGCTAGCAGGCTCGACCGGGAGCACTGTAGGTTTTACCCACAGAGACATCAATCGAATCAGAGGTTTCTGTGCAAGGTTCATTAGATGTTGAGGCATACTGGTCAGTATCCTACCCAGATGGTGCTTATTATGTCGCGTCTTTTCACCAAACCAGAAACGCAATTGAGTCAGGAGGTGCTAACTGCGCTTGAGCCAGTCCGGCAAAAGGGGAAAATTGCTGATGTTTATTTGCAGTTTGCCAACAGCGAGCCGGCCATCCTCGCTTATCTGGGAATGGAGCAAGGCGTGCGCCAAGGCTCTCTCAGCCCGGCAGAGGTAGAGGCGATAAAGCTGCGCATCAGCCAAATCACTGGCTGTGAGTTTTGTCTGGCTGTGCATACGATGAAGGCCTCAGCGGTAGGTTTGACATCTGATCAACAGCTCGCCATCCGGCGTGGTGATTCATTGGGACTAACTCGCATTGATGCGTTGCTAACCCTTGCTGATCATCTGTTCCATTCACCGGGAGCTTTGCCTGGGCATTTGCTTGACGAGGCTCAGAAGGCTGGAATTGATGATGCAACTCTTGTCGATCTCACACTAACCATGGCAACGATTTTTTTTACCAATATCACCAATCACATAAACGATACCAAAACGAGCTTACCGCCGGCCCCCAGTGTTTGACGGCAGCATTGCTGAAAGAAGTACTGTCATACCCACAGCCAGTGGGTCTTAAATTGACTCTCTGAGTGTGCGTAAAGTTCGGCAGACCGGAAAATGCGATGCAGGGATTCAATCACGCTCATGCGTGTTCTTTGCGAACACCGGACTTATGCCGAATAATGATTGCCAGTAGAGCCTGGAATTAGTCATACTATGCATCACGGGTTTAGAGTTACCAAAAGTAACAGCCTGCGTAACGTTGCCAAAAGCGAATTCCTACCATGAGATTGTTTGACTACTTCGAGAGTTTGGTCGATCCGTTTCCGGCGGTTGAACCAACGACTCCGCCGAAAAAACTCTTACCGTTTCTTTGGCATTATTCCAAAGACATGTTGCCATGGCTGATTTTATCTTCCATTGTGGTGGGTATTCTGTCGCTGCTTGAAGTGGGATTGTTTAAATTCTTAGGTAGCTTGGTCGATTGGCTCGGTTCAGCCAACCCCGAAACGTTTCTAGCCGAAGAGGGCAATACACTGATTTTGATGGGTGTGGTTGTTCTGATTCTCATCCCAGCGTTCTATTTCCTACATTCCATGCTTTTACATCAGACTATCTACGGAAACTTCCCGATGGCTGTCCGCTGGCGAATGCACCGGTTGATGTTGGGGCAAAGCTACGCTTTTTATCAGGATGAATTTGCCGGACGCATCGCCACCAAAGTGATGCAAACCGCACTCGCGGTGCGCGAATCAGTTATGAAGGTGACTGATGTGTTTGTGTATGTCGCGGTCTATTTTATGGGTGCCATGGTGCTAGTGGGTTCCTTTGGGCTTCTACTGGTCGTGCCGTTCATAATTTGGCTGATTGGTTATGTGGTGTTACTTAGGCACTTTTTACCCATATTACGGGCGATATCCAAACGACAGGCGGATGCTCGTTCTGAAATGGCTGGCCGGGTGGTTGACAGCTATACCAATATTATGACGGTTAAACTGTTTGCTCACGCTGGCAGAGAAGCCGCTTATGCCAGAGAAAGCATGTCGCAGTTTCTGGATACCGTGCATCCGCAAATGCGTCGGGTGACAGAATTAAATTCTTTGCTATCCGTGATCAATGGGCTGCTGTTGTTTCTAGTGGGTGGTGCCGGCATCTATCTTTGGATGATGGGGCAAACAACCGTGGGTGGACTGGCTATTGCGATTGGATTAGTACTGCGCCTACAGGGTATGTCGCAATGGATAATGTGGGAGCTGTCAGCGCTGTTTGAAAATGTGGGTGTGGCTTACGATGGGATGGCTATGCTCACCAAAGAGCGACATGTAGTCGATCGGCTTGATGCGTCAGACCTAAAGGTAAGTGATGGCAGTATTCAGTTTAAGTCTGTGACATTTCACTATGGTAAAGACAGCGGTGCCATCGATGATCTCACGCTAAATATCCGAGGCGGAGAAAAAATCGGTTTGGTAGGGCGTTCAGGAGCGGGAAAAACGACCATGACCAACCTGCTGTTACGACTCTATGATGTTGAGAAAGGAATGATCAGTATCGATGGCCAGGATATTAGCAACGTCGACCAGGATAGCTTACGCCAAAACTTGGGCGTAGTAACTCAAGATACATCGCTGTTGCATCGATCGGTGTTTGACAACATTGCATACGGAAAACCTGGCGCCACGATGGAGGATGTCATCGCGGCGGCACAACGGGCAAATGCGCACGAATTTATCCAAACCTTGGAAGACCCCAAGGGTGGGTTGGCCTATTCCGCTCAAGTGGGTGAGCGTGGAGTGAAGCTCTCAGGGGGCCAACGGCAAAGAGTAGCGATCGCCCGAATGTTTCTCAAAGACGCTCCGATATTGCTTCTTGATGAAGCAACCTCTGCGCTGGACAGTGACGTGGAGGCGGCCATACAAGAAAACCTCGCAGCGCTAATGGCTGGTAAAACGGTCATCGCCATCGCTCATCGACTTTCAACGATTGCGGCGATGGATCGTTTAATTGTGCTGGATAATGGGAATATTATCGAGCAGGGCAGTCACGACACACTAGTGCAAAACGGTGGTTTGTACGCCGATCTATGGGCACGTCAATCTGGTGGATTTCTAACCAGTGAAGAGCCTGCACTTTGAGACTTTGACCTGTGCGATGTACTGTTAACTTGTCATCAAAGCCACGTCGCAGCGCATTAATCGCGTAAACTATTGTCTTTGGAGGTGAATTGCCAACTTAAACGCTGGCGATTTGTAACTCATAAATAATGGATCATAAAATGTCTGAATGGGCTTTCCAACTTTTCAGTGCCCGTAATACACCACTACCACAAGCACTACAAATTGTTGCTGAAGCTGGCTATACATCGGTGGAAGCATTTGGTGAAAATTTTGTCGAGCAAGACCTGTTTCGAGAATCTTTAGAGAACACCGGTTTGACGGTGGTGTCTGCGCATTTCGGACGGGATCGATTTCGCGATTCGCCAGACAAGTTATTTGAGACGGCTGCGAAATTTGACATAAGACATTTGGTTTGTCCGTTTGTGATGCCTCATGAGCGTCCTAAAGATGCAAAAGGGTGGCAAGCGTTTGCTAAGGAGCTAGCTGAGTATGAACAGATGTGTAAGCAAGCCGGCTGCTCGTTCTCTTGGCACAATCACGACTTTGAATTTATAGCCTTAGACGATGGCACTGTACCCATGGAAGTGCTGCTTGAGGAAGCGCCTGAGTTGGGTTGGGAAATAGATGTTGCTTGGATAGTGCGGGCTGGTGGTGATCCGGCCGCCTGGATAAACAACTACGGTCAGCGGATATCGGCGGTTCACGTTAAAGACATCGCTGCAGAAGGTGAGTGTGAGGATGAGGATGGTTGGGCTGATGTCGGACACGGCACTATCGATTGGCCTTCAATCATGCCTTCTTTGACCAACACTCCGGCTACCATTTATGCCATGGAGCACGATGCACCGGGCGATCTTAAGCGGTTTGCCACACGCTCAATAGCCACTGCTAACACTTGGTAGTGTCGAGTCTTTCTATTTAGAAGGAGCGTCTGATGCGCCTCGCTCGCTGTTGCGCAATTCAGCAATGACCTCCCCGTATGCACGCTCGATTGGAGTGGTTTTTATAGCCGGGTGTTCGCTCGCCTTGCACGCTGGGAAAATGCCGGCGGCATTGCCGCTGATCAAAGCTGAACTGGATTTAACTCTCTCCACCGCTGGAGTCATAGTTGGAATGCATGCGGCGCTAAGTGCCTGTTGCGCTTTGCTCTGCGGCCTTGTGGTAGCTAAGCTAGGCTACGCGCGATTCGCTATCGCCGGAGTAGCTTTGAGTGGTGTTGGTAGTTTGATCGGCTCGCACTCACCTTCACTATGGCCTTTGATGATCTCTCGAGTGATCGAAGGTGCGGGTTGGATACTGGCGGTTGTGTCCTTGCCAGCCTTGATGAATTCGCTCAGTCGGGAAAAAGATAGGGCCTTAGTCATGGGTATCTGGGGCGCATTTGTGCCGGTGGGTGCCGGGTTAATGCTGTTGGTCTCCCCGCTCCTATTATCAATCGGCGGATGGCGCCTGAGCTGGATGCTTGCCGGTGGTGTATCACTGCTCAGCGCCGCTTTGTTGTTCTGGGTGTGCCATGCAAATAAACAAAACTTGTCTTCGCTTTCGGTTCTTCCGACCGAAACACCGTTTGTGGAACTGCGACGCCCCAGTGTCTGGTGGTTAGCTGCCCTTTTTCTACTGTATTCGGTTCAATTTGGATCCGTCACCGTATTTTTGCCAACGATGCTGGTCGATCTGACCACCGTACCGCTATCTGCGGCGTCTTACTGGGTTGCCTTGATCATGTTGATCAATGGCATCGGAAATTTGTTAGGAGGGTGGTTAGTTGGTTTGGGAGTAGCTCGAGGTCAATTGATTATTGTGGTTTGTATCGTTGGTGGCATCTTGAGTTGTTTGGTCTATGCCCCTGTGGAGTACGCTGCTATCAGAATTGGCTCTGCGCTTCTATTTTCATTGGTCACTGGCATCATTCCGGGGACGGTTTTTGCCACCATACCCGTTATAGCGAGCTCAGCGGTTTCGGTGGGACTGATCGTAGCGGTTGTGCTGCAAGGTATTGGCATCGGGCAACTGATAGGGCCTGTTGCCATATCTGCAGTGGTGGACGGCAGTAACGGCAATTGGGCAATGGGTAGTCTTTTTATATTGGTTACAGGTGTTGCGATGGTGGCCACCGCTGTGGGGCTAAATTCCAGACTTAGACGGCAGATCCAATAAATCGACTGATGTGGGTGGCGAAATCAGTGGCATCAAAATTGTCCCCGACCAATCTGGCCTCCGGTATTTCCTGGCCATTATTATCAAACCAGATTATCGTCGGTGGTGCAAAGACACCCAAGTGTTTTAGCAGAGCTTTATCTTCGATATCGTTGTCGGTGACGTCAGCCTGTATGGTCACAGTATTGGTTAGTCGGGCCTGTACGTTAGGATCAGTAAAGACAGTGGCTTCAATAACCTTACAGCTCACGCACCAATCCGCATAAAAATCCAGCATCACCGATTTGTTCTGTTGAGCTGCGCGATTCAAAGCCGACTCCAAATCCGCCACCGTTTTGATGCGTGTGAATTGCAGTTCTTGGTGAGTCTGCGCTGTGGTGTTACCCGCCTGTCCGCCACCGGCGAAACCGCGTAGTGGTGCGATGTAATCTGGGTGACCTGAAAATGTCCCAATTAATAGTGCAGCGCCATACAAAGCAGCGGCCAAGCTAGCGCCCTTGCTGAATCGTTGCCAACCACCGCTGTCTGGCTTTAGAGAATCTAGAGCGCCAAAAAACACCGCTGCCATCAGTATCAACACAGCAAACATCGGTGCCGTGATGGCGGTAGGCAAAATTCTGGTGAGCATGTATATCGCCAAGCCCAACAGCAAAAACCCAAATAGTTGTTTTATCTTTTCCATCCAGGCGCCGGAGTTAGGCAACCACTTGCCCGCAGAAGTGCCTACTAACAGTAGCGGTGCACCCATACCCAGGCCGAGTGAAAACAACGCGACGCCGCCGATCAGAGCATCACCTGTGTTGGCAATATAAATGAGAGCACCCACCAGCGGCGCTGTTACACAGGGGCCGACGATCAATGCAGACAAAAACCCCATTACGGCGCTGCCACCTAGGCTACCGGCTTTCTGATTATTCGCCACTGTATTGAGTTTATTTTGCAAAAAGCTCGGCAGCTGTAATTCATACAGGCCGAACATCGCTGCTGCTAGTGCCACAAACAACAAGGCAAAGGCACTCAATATCCAGGGGTTTTGGAAAAAGGCCTGAAGGTTAACTCCTGAGAGTCCTATAAGAACTCCGACGACTGTGTAGGTCAGAGCCATGGCCAACACATAGACCAGCGAGAGCCTGAATGCCTTGCCAGTCGTAATGTCATTGCCTTGGCCGATGATCAAACTAGACAATATAGGCACCATGGGTAGTACACAGGGAGTAAAGGCCAGTAACAAACCCAGGACGAAAAAAGTGCCAGCGTTCAGCCATAGACTGGCGCTACCCAGCAGTGTGGCCAGGCGGTTCTGTTCACTTTGGCTGGTCTCCAGATTAACGGCAGCCGCTGCAGAGGCGTTTTGGTCGGTTAGCGAGTTAACCACCGCCCCGCCAGCGCTGCTTCCTGACGAGCCCGAGCCTGATATCGGCAGAGCCGCATCAACCGTACCGGACTGATTTCCAACCATACCCATTAAATCGACAGTGAGTTGGTGTTCGGCAGGGGGGTAGCAAACACCGATGTCGGCACAGCCTTGATAGCTCACGGTCAGGTTCAGCGTTTTTCCGGCTTTGACTCCTGTGACAGGGATTGTTATTGGAGTCAGTCCGCGAAACGTATGGGAGGTGCCGAAGTATTCGTCTTCAACTACAAGCGATTCGGGGTAGTTGGGTTCACCAAAGCCGACGGATTCATCGTCAGAACTGAAAGCGAATTTCTTTTTATACAGGTAGTAGCCTTCCTGGACGGAGAATTGGACTTCCAGGGTGGAGGCATCAGACATCATGGCGGTTGCGGGGAATGCCTCCTCCACCATCAACAGCTCAGTATCGGAGCCAAAGGACAGGATCGACTGCGCGAGCACAGAGGAAGCGGCGACGCTGAAGATCAGCGATACCGTAAAAGCGACCCAAGCTGTTCGATTTCTAGGATTCATATTGTCCTTTGCCAATACCCAGCTCTGATGTTACAAACTTGGAATGGTTCGGTCTTGGTGCGCCAAATGAGGCGCTAGTTTTACAAACGCCTCATGTTAACCTTTGATTGCGTGCAAAATCACACAACCAGCCGGCACCTGGCGTTTCCTAAATAACCAGAGTTAGCTGAGCAAAAAACCCGCCGTGAAGGCCTTTTGCTCACTTGATGCTATCTCCAAGTGACTATAGGTTAATGGCAATAGGGTAGAGATCCAATATGCCGTATCTATTTTTACTGTTCATCCTGATGCCCATTATTGAAATCGCGGTTTTGATTCAAGTCGGGCGCAGTATCGGTGTGCTGTTGACGATTGCGATTGTCATAGCCACGGCCATATTGGGAACCGCAATGCTCAGACATCAGGGGATGGCGACCCTGCGCAAGGCCCAGACACGCATGCAATCGGGGGAAATGCCCGCCCAGCAGCTGCTGGAAGGCTTATTATTGGTCGTCGGAGGCGTTCTATTGCTAACCCCTG
>JAHQVR010000266.1 GCA_019634245.1 Gammaproteobacteria bacterium | reverse complement strand
TGGGTGGCGTTCCGGTCCAGATGGACCCGACAGAGCACTACACGGCGCTGTCGACAGGGACGATCGATGCGGCAATCTCGTCAATCAACAACATTATGCCACCGTGGAACCTCGATGAGGTGGCCGACTACGCCATCGTGAACACACCGGCTACGTTCAACCCGGTCTTTTATATTATGAACAAAGATCGCTATAACAGTTAGTGACAAACACCGGGCTATTATCGATGAGGTCTCTGGCCTGCCCTTCTCCTTGGAACTGGCGCGGGCTTTTCATCATGCCGACGAGATGGTCTTGAAATGGAAGGACGAGAAGATCGCCTCAGGCGAGCTCAATGTTAAGTGGATCGTCACATCAGAGGAGGAGCGCGCCAAAATGGAGGCTGCCGCTGCGGCGGGTTTGGATGAAATCTATGCCGATTACAAAGAACGCGGAATCGCGAACGCTAAGGAAATCTACGAGATGATGAACCAATAGTAGCCGTAGTTAAATGTTCGGCATTATCGGGCAGCTTTTTCAATTAGTAGTATCTGAGTCGCTCGCTAAGTTGAATATCTATTTAATGTGGATCGTATTTGGCGATTTTGCACAAGGTGCTGGATAAATCTGAAACACGCTCAAAGAATTCAGGGACAGATGTATTTCTGTCCCCGATATTCCAGTTTAGGGATCACTATTCGAGCGATATTTTCTTCAAGTCCTGAGTATCGAGTGGTGCGCAATAGCCAGATGAAGTCAGTTCCTCTTTCGCATCATCTTCCCAAGCGGGGTTATCGATGTGGTAGACAATTGGCTTGATGTAGTCCACTGGATCAACCAGCCAGTGCAGACGTGGCCGGTCATCCTTCGCAACTTTCATGAGGTCCATTTGATCAAGATATCCTCTGTACACCGAAATCGATGAGCCTTCCTTTGCGCGAGATCCAGTTGTAATGTGATTGGGGATATAGATCTTAGGTTGTATCGCTGCCTGATACATGATCAGATCGCGTAATCCGTTGTTGTCAAAGTTGCCGGTTGCAGCGGTGCCAAGTTGAACATCGGTCGGTCCAAGCGCTTCGAGCAAGCCGATAATTCGTTGCCCATCTTCGGGAGTACCATCCCAACCCCGCCCTTTGCCTTCCTTTAGCGCCCCAGCAGTATTGTGATAAACAAATGAGAACTTGGAGCCATCGCGCAATATAAAGTTAAAGAATAACGATTCATTACCACCGGGTGATCGCGGCGTGGTCTGGGTGTTGAACTGTCCCGCTACTGGTTCAAAATTCTCGGGGAAATTACGCCAGCTTGGCCATTGCAATACGGCACCTGGGAAAAGATAATCATCGCGTTCATCAACAATAATCTTAACGGGTGTCGGCGGAAAATCGGCATCCGGGTTAACTGCAACTGAATGCAGATGACGAAATGCGACCGTACATGCAGCTGGCTCAAGAAATGGTAGGCGAAATACCTCAGTACCCGGTGTTGAGCCTTCTGATGTTACAGGTGTGCAGTTAACTTTTGCACCATCCGGAAATCGCCGGTCGGGATAATCCATTATTAATGGATCGTCCAACATTCGTTCAAAATCACCTTGCAATGTACCGCAGGTTTCCTCGGTAGCGTAGATCATCGCTCCTGTGTGTGCGGCGATGTAGGCTGCGTTGTCCGCATGGTCACCATGCCCATGACCCAGAAGTATGGCTTCAGGATTCAGGTTGACCAAATCCGCAACCACCAATGGCGTTCGGCCTCGCTCGACCTCCTGACGCGTCATGTAGGTATCCATCATGAATACTTTGCCGGCCACAGAGGCAGCGAAACTCGACGCAGAAAGCCATGAGAAAATCACTTTATCCTGTGGAGTGTCGCCGGTATCGGCATTGACATTCTCAGCACCAAATACGTGCTGACGAGCTTCGATAACATCACTGGTTTCAAGAGCATTGGCTGAAACTGAAAAGAGTGTTGTAACCGACGCGAAGATAACTGGTGCCAAAGATTTCATTTCTTTTCCCCCAATCTATGTAAAGCCCGCAAATCAGCGGGAATCAAGTCTTAATGTTTTGTTTTTTCATAGCATAAAAAGCTATGTGCTATAAAGCTATCACATAGAGATATGTATGGCAATAATTGAGTTTTTTAACTCAAAGCACCATCTATGGTGCGTAGTTTCCAAACTTGAGAACATCTGCCGTCACCTCCCTTCCCTGGCATCCTGATCATCTATTACCGGCGAAGCACTAATAGAATCTCTTCTTGACAATTGGTTGTTTAACGATGAAAGCTGTGGAAAATGTGTTCTCCATTTCATTACCACGACTGACCTAGTCAGTTGAACCTCGTTTAGCTGATTGGCCTCATGCAAGGTAATCATTACCTTGCGTACGAATGGCGATCTGGGAGACCAATGTAATTGCATTAACTACCTTGTTTGGCGTTGCCGATGGAGCCAATCAAGCATATGGGCTGCCACTTCATCGGGTTTTTCTTCAGGCAAGGCATGGCTGGCACCATCAACGAGGCGAAGTTCTACCCGAGATCCAAATTCACTGACGTAAAACTCCAAATCATCCGCAGAACGAAACGGATCCTGTAGTCCAACCATGTCTAGAATTGGAGCCGTGCCACTTGACCACCAAGTACTTTTATCTGTTCGAGCTCGGGCTGCGCGTTGCATGCTAGCGAGTGATGCAGACCATCCATCAAGCCATGGATGGGGGTCGTGCGGCTCTGAAAAAAAGGCCAGTCTTAACGCATCTAGACGTTCCTGCTCTGGTGCTTCATTGGACATCGCAGTGTCAATGGCTCGAGATAAATACTCTGGCCATTTTCCAGCTCCGGCCGCTAGCAAAATGACGCCTTTAATAGATTCGGGATAATTATTAGCTATCGTTCTGGCAATCCAGCAACCATAGGCATGACCAGCCACAAAGGCACCGGCACTACCACTTTCACAATCGAGTGCAGCCGCTGCGTCGCTAGCGAGATCATGAAAATCAACGCCGTCGGTGGGTCCGGTACTTTGACCAATACCACGCGGCCATGGTAGAACAATGCGTATGCCAAGATTGACCAAAATTTTGCAGAGATGATTGAAATCTTCCGGGCCACGGCCGGTTGACGCTATAAAACACACTGTAGGAGCTTCATCTCCCGAAGGCCCGGCAACCACATAGGCTATGGTCGCTGGACCATTCTTAACAAACCGGAGGTCATCAAACAAATCACTCATCTACCTGCTAACCCTATCAATCAAAGGCTGATCGACACTAAATGTCGACCGTCGTCAGAACTACTGCGCTGCCCAAATGAGTACATTATTAAATCAATCAAAAATGGGTGATCGCTTCTCTTTAAATGCTGCCATGGCCTCTACGGTATCCGGATGGGCCGCTAACTGCACTGTTTGAGACTGCTCAAATCGATACGCATCTTGCAATGGCAGGTTCTCGGTGGTTTGAAAAGATTTTTTGGCGGCTAACATTGCCGAAGGAGACTTACTGGCAACCATCAGGGCAATTTCCTTTGCCTTGGGAAGTAATTGTTCTTCTGGAGTACACTCAGAAGCCGCATTCATTCGCAACAACTCAGGGCCGGTAAATCGTTTTGCCGTAAAGATCATCAGCCTGGCATCACTTTCAGAAAAATGCCTTCTTACATGGGAAACTCCGCCAGCAAGCCCCACATTAACCTCTGTCATGGACATAAAAGACGATTCACTTACCACTATAATGTCGCAGCACAAGGCCAGTACACATCCGGCACCGATAGCTGCGCCATTAACAGCTGCAATGACAGGTTTAGGGCATTCCAAAACACAGTCGAAGCTTGCTCTGACCCTTCGGTTGTGGGAAGCGTACTCTCCTGGGTTTGCCGCTGGTCGTTCAGAAAGATCGGCACCGGCGGAAAACTGCTTACCTGCACCGGTCAGGATAATCGCGCGTACATCACGCCTGTCTCCAAGACTGTCGAATATCGTGGCCAGTTCCTTGCGCATAACGTTATTTTGAGCATTAACTTTAGGGCGATTAAGGGTTACGACAGCGACATAGTTAGCCACTTCAAGATTTATTGATTCAAATTGAGAGATATCAGGTTCCATTGGCTTCTGTCTTATCGTATTGCAGTAGTGCCACTGACGGATGGCAGCTCTTTGGCTGGTGGTATTTCAAACAACTGGTTCTTAGGTGCTTGTGGGAGCTCATTCTCTGTACCCTCGGGGAAGGGTATTTTGTGTACGTTCAAAGTCATGGCTACCATAGAGTAATACCCAACCAAAGCCGACAGTTCGACGACCCCTACTTCCATCCAGCGATTTAGAATCTGTTGGTAAACCTCATCGTCAGTATCACCAAACAGCAGAAGCTGTCTGCAGAATTCGTATATGTTTAAAGAATCAACATCTGCAAATGCTGGAGAATTGCCCTGCCCTATAGCTTCAACCACCACAGCATCAAGCCCCGCCTTCAGCGCTTCGCCTTTGTGAATGGACCATTCCACTTCACTGTTCCATCGTCTAGCAGTTACTAAGATAGCAAGCTCATTCAGCTCTGGTGGTAGTGATGTGCGATATCGCAACACGCTCCCCAATTGCTGCCAAGGTGCAGCAAGTTCCGGGTTATGAATAGCTGCGCGAAGCGGTCCAACCATGCGTCCTCTAGGGCCAGCTACCACAACGTTGTATACAGCCAGTTGCTCATCAGTCATGGTTTCCGGAGAGGGAAATTTAATGCGACTCATTGGTGATAGTTCCAGAGTTAGATAATCCGAGCTCAGCAAGCAGTTCGTCAGTATGCTGGCCGAGTAAGGGCGGAGCTCTGTCAAATTGGAGTGAACTGCGAGAAAATTTCATGGGGGATACAACCGAAGGTACAGTGCCTGACAAAGGATGGGGTAAGTCTTGCAGCATGTTTCGATGACATGTTTGTTCCTCTGCAAATAACATTGGCACGGTATTGATCGGGCCACATGGTACTTTTGCATCAGCAAAGGTATCAAGCCATTCACTAAGATCACGAGTGGCCAATTGTTCGCAAATCATCGGGTGCAATAGATCCAGATTCTCTACACGAGCTGCATTTTTTTCAAACCGTACGTCTGTAGCCCAATCAGGCTGACCTAATGCATTAGCAAAACGGCTAAACTGCTCATCGTTGCCAACTGCCAATACCAGATGTCCATCGCGAACTTTAAACACATCCTGTGGCTGTATATTGGGGTGTTTGTTACCCTTGCGTGTTGGTGTGGCGCCCGATACCAGATGATTCATTGCCTGATTTGCAAGAATCGAAGTGGCTACATCTAGCATGGCAATATCTACTGAATCGCCCAAACCATCCTGATCTCTTTGTGCCAACGCAGCCAAAACAGAAACTGCTGCATACAAACCGGTGACAATATCGACTATCGGAACACCGACTTTCTGCGGGCCGCCGCCAGGATCATTATCTGGGACCCCAGTGACACTCATCAAACCCCCCATGGCCTGAATCATAAAGTCGTATGCAACCTCACCAGCTCGCGGACCATCCTGCCCAAAGCCGGTTACAGAACAGTAGACAAGTTTTGGATTGATCGCTTTGAGATCATCCGGCCCAAGACCGTAACGTGCCAGGGTCCCTACTTTGAAGTTTTCGAGCAGCACATCTGATGTCTTCGCTAGTGCCTTGATAGCTGCTTTACCCTCGTCAGTAGTCAAGTCGATTTCGATTGATCGCTTGCCACGATTAACGGCGAGATAGTATCCAGACTCACGAGTGTCTTCACCTTGCTGGTCTTTGAGCCAGGGTGGGCCCCAGTGACGAGTGTCATCACCGGATTGTGCACGTTCTACTTTTATAACGTCTGCACCAAGGTCTGCGAGAATTTGGCCAGCCCATGGGCCTGCCAGAATTCGGCTCATGTCAAGAACGCGGATGTGTGATAGTGGTCCGGGCATAGCTACCTTGTATTTACCTTTACTATTAAAATTGAAAAGCGGGTCTGGTCGATGCAACAGCGGTGTTGTCGTCAAACGGATTGGCCAATAACGAGTCTCGCTGAGAAAGACCGGCATGCCAGTGTGATAGCGTGGGGAATGTGGTTTCCCATCCAGAGCCACTCCATCTAAAATTAAAATAGTCCAATGCACACATTATTGAAATGTGTCCAATGCCAAAAACGCTGCTGGAAAGAGAAATTGCGTCCGCTTCCATTTGAATAAAACAAGCCCGAATTTTGTGTTCGAAAGCACTGCAAATATCGTTGGAACACTGCTCTCCGCGACCAATTTCAGATCTCCACAGTAGTAGAGCGTCTTGTATTCCGTCCGCCAGAGACTGCCACTTTAAATGCCTGATTCGTTGTTGATTATCTGAGGGGTACAACGTCGGGCCATACGTCAAATCGAGGTACTCGCAGATTACCCTGCTGTCGTACAAATGGGTGCCGTCGTTGAGTTGTAACGCTGGAATTTTACCCAATGGATTAATTGACAGTACTTCCTTTGGTGTTTTAACCGAGCTGATCACAGTACACGGCACGCGCTCCACTTGATCGTCAATTTTCAGTTCGTGAAGTGCAATGCAAACTTTTCTAGCAAACGGTGACCGGGAGGACCATAATAATTTCATTTTATTAGTGCTCCGTTAAGGAACGTTTGAATTGCAGAATTAACAGCATCTGGCTGTTCGAAACAGGGAACGTGTCCTGCGTTGGCAATCTCTACAAACTGTCCGTTGATCAGGGACTCTGCTATTCGGTTCATTTTTTCAGGCATTGCACCATCATGCTCACCAGCCATAGTCAATACCGGCACTGTCAGGTCGGGGATGACATTACTGAAGTTATAGGATTTAAGTGTGCTTGCTGCCGCAACAAAACCCTCCAGCGGTGTTGCATTCATCATCGAGAAAAGACGCTCGTGTAGTTCTTCATCTTCACTCACCAACCAACGGGCACAAGTGGCGGCTGCAAAGCTATCCAGGCCCACTTCCACAGCATTATCAATGCGAGATTGCCACTGTTGGGCAGCATCCGTTGCGGAGGTAGCCTGACCATCCATGAATATCATCGCTTTTATGCGATTTGCAGATAATGAATAGGTTGCCAGACCAGTTGGCACACCCATGGACAGGCCAACGAAAACGCATTCGGCCACCTCGGCTATATCCAGAATTTTTAATACATCCTGTGCAAGCCAATTAAAATCTAGCTGTTGCGATACCGATGATTTTCCATGCCCGCGATGATCGTACCGAATAATATTGAACTCACTAGAGAAACAATTAAATTGCGCGTCGAAAATGGACATGTCGGTCAAAAGCGAATTGCTAAATAACAACCACGGTGCAGCTTCATCTATTTGATGCACCTGGCAAAAGAGCTTTCCGTCTTTAACAGTAACGAATTCAAGCATTTGTGAGAGACCGAACCCTGTTAATAACTATGCGCTCAAGACTACCGGAAATTCGCAAATGCCAATGACTCAGTCGCCTATGTAGCGGGTATGTATAAATTTTGTGCCCTACATATCGAGGCTTATATGTTTTTAAAACGGTATGATATGGCAATATATCATAAATATGATATATTGCTTTTTAAGTACAAAAAATGACATTGTCTAGATCAATAACCGTTAACAGAGGAGTCAAGAACAATGAAATTTAACAGCATAGCACTGCTATTTTCCGCTGCCGGGCTTGCGTTGAGTGGTGTCGCCAACGCGGCTACATGCCCCGCAGATTTTCCGACGAAACCAGTAAATTTTATAGTCGGATATAAAGCCGGCGGTGGCACAGACCTCGCCGCCAGAAAAGCTGCATCAACCATAGAGGAAACGGCTGGCTGGACGGTTGTCGTGGACAACAAAGGTGGTGCATCCGGTGCCGTTATGGCGACCAGCATCAAAGAAGGTGCGGCTGATGGTTACACGGTCGGCGTTGCAACCAATACAACAATGGCCATCGTGCCGAATCAGAGAGAAAACATTAAATACACCTATGAAGACTTTGGTTTTATTGGCACCGGTATGCTCCTAAACTATGGTCTTGCAGCCCTTTCAGATAAGCCATATAAAACGCTTGAAGAGTTCGTTGATTTTGCCAAAGAGAACGGTCGTGCGACAGTGTCAACAGGTAGTGCTTCGTACCAGGTAGCCATGGAGGCGGTCGCAGACACATTTGGTGTCAATATTGTCGCAGTGCCAACAAAAGGTTCATCAGCTGCGTTAAAGGATGCACTCGGTGGACACGTTGACGCTACAGTGCAAGGCACTGTTCATGTAGCGCAAATTAAAGCCGGTAAGATGGTCCAACTTGCCACATTGACGGATAGTCGTGCAGCCTATGCGCCAGACGCAAAAACTCTGCGAGAAAGTGGTGTAGATCTGTCTATCGAAGGCCATATTGTGTTCTTCGTATCTGGTGATGTACCGGCCGAAATCCAAACGTGTCTCAGCGAGACGTTTGCCGAAGCGGTCAGCTCTGATAATTATGGTGAGTTTATGGCAAAGCAGGAGACATCAGCGTCGAACCTTGGACCCGTTGGCACCCAAGAGTTCATTGCAAAGGCAAACGAATTCTATAAAGGCTATTTCGCTAGCAAATGATTCAAGAACGGTTGATCGGTGTGGGCGTCGTCCTATTCGGCGCCCTGCTACTGCTGGCTATCATTCCATCACAGGTGGTTTCCGAACCCGGATCACCTACCAATCCAGCTCTTTTCCCTGTGATGACTGCATGGATATTCATTGGATTGGGCTTACTACAAATTGTTTTTGCACGTGAAACCGGTGATACCGGCATAACATTATTTGAGCTTGGCCGACTGGTTCTAGTGATGGTAATTATATGCGCTGCGGCTTTTACCATGGAACAGTTTGGTCATATACCTGCGATGACAGGTTTGATGATAGCCAGCGTACTACTGGTTTATGAAAAACGGTGGTATTGGATTGCAATTACGATTCTTGTTTTGCCGATTGCCTGTTGGTCTTTGTTTGAGTTGATTCTCGAACGTCCACTACCCTGACTTAATCCAAGACTGACCCTGATACTGCTCATTTATCACGAGATCGGTAACAGCAAAGACAATACGACACGGAGTAAGCCGCTATTAATCCCGATATATTGGCTGGTCTGTCGGATGTACTGACAGTAACCAATCTGCTGTACATACTGGCAGGCGTCACGATTGGTCAGATTGTGGGCGCAATTCCAGGTCTGTCCATCATAATGGCACTTGCGATTGCGATCCCTCTCACTTTTTCATTGGATGCATTAGCAGCTATTGCGTTCTTAATATCGGTTAACAAAGGTGGCACAGTCGGTGGTGCTGTACCGTCCATCTTAATGAATCTACCCGGTACGCCCGAAAGTGCCGCCACCGCGCTGGACGGACATCCAATGGCCAAAAAGGGTAAACCGCTCAAAGCAATGAAGTATTCTTTGTACTATTCCTTTTTTGGCGATATCTCATCGGATATTGTATTAATACTGGTTTCAGCCCCACTGGCGTTGGTGGCGCTTAAGATGGGGCCAGTAGAAATTACGGCGCTTATGATACTTGCCTTTACCATTATTGCTGGGCTTGTTGGTAACAGTATTATAAAGGGATTAATCGCCGCTACTTTCGGCATTCTGTTGGCTCAGGTGGGGCTCGATCCCGGCATCGCATCCGAACGCTTAACGTTTGGCATGCTCGATCTCTACGAGGGCATACACCTTACTGCTCTATCGATTGGTTCTTTGGCTATGGCTGAAATTGTTTATGCCATAGTTAACAGCAAAAAGAACGATGGCCCTGCACAGTCAGTAGTTATTAAAAGCGCTAATAAGACCGATGAACGAGTCACACTGAAAGAGCTGTTCGCCAATAAATTTGTTGCGATACGGGCATTTGTTATAGGCACTTTGATTGGCGCGATACCAGGACTCGGTTCGACCACTGCCGGGTTTCTCAGCTATTCGATTACTAAACAGTCGGCCAAAGATCCAGAGTCGTTCGGAACCGGTGACGCACGTGGAATTGCTGCAACCGAAACGGCCAATTCTGCTGTTGTGGGTGCAAATTTGATTCCCTTACTTACACTTGGCATACCTGGCAATATCGCTGCGGCGCTACTTGTATCAGCCATGGTCATTCAGGGTGTTCAACCAGGGCCATTGCTATTTGAAGAGCAAGGACGTTTGATCTACGGCATGTTTGGTGCAATGCTCATCGCAAACTTCGCCAATCTATTGGTGGGCCAGTTTGGAATGCGTTTTTGGGCGTTTGTAGTATCCGCTCCTAAAACGGTGATTTATCCAGCAGCTATGATACTTTGTATTACGGGTGCCTATGTCGTAGACGGCGGAATTTTCGCTGTCTACGTTATGTTGGCAGCTACGTTGTTGGGTTATCTAATGCGAGCTTATGGTTTTTCAATCGTTGCATTTATTGTGGCCTTTCTGCTCACACCTCAGCTAGAACAAAATGTACTAAAAGCCAGACTCATCACAAATGATGATATCAGCGCGATTCTCGATCACCCCGTGGCGCTTGCTCTTCTGCTAGTATCTATTTTATCCATCATTTATCTCGGGCCCAGAAAGCGAAAAATGCAGCAGCATTCCCTAAACCAGGACAGTAGCAATGGCACGCGATGAGGCTGCCGCACGATCTTCGGCTATCAGTGCAGCGTTGGATAAAAGTGCCGTTTCCCGCTACATACAATTAGCGTCCGTTTTTCGGAATCTTATACGCAACGGTGATTGGAAGGTAGGAGAACAAATTCCAACAGTCACTACGCTAGCCAGTGAATATGGTGTGGCCGGCATGACAATTCGTCAGGCACTGGACATTCTAGAAGAAGAAGGTCTAATCGACCGGTTTCGCGCCAAAGGTACCTTTGTAAAACACGCCCCTGAAACTGATCTTTGGTGTGAAGTTGAAACCGATTGGAATGGATTGTTACTTTCCAGAGAAGGTGCTGAAATTACTGTGCTGGAAGAATCTAAAAAAGTACCTGCGCCACAATACATTGAAAATTCAACCATTGGCGCAGCGGCCGACAGATATCGCTATTTAAAACGATTACACCAACGCGCTGGTGAAACCTTTCTCTATGCTGATGTGTTTATTGATGAGAAGGTTGCTGTAAAAATTAAGCGCCCCAGTTTTTCAAAAATATCTGCACTGCGATTAGTCGCCAACGTAAAGGGGGTTAAGATTGCAGATGCAAGGCAAATACTTACCGTGGATACGGCTGACATCGAATTGTCTGAGAGATTAAACATTGCGCTGGGAGACCCTGTGGTAAATATTTTGCGGTTGGCCATTGACGACAATGGCACCATCGTTCTCGCAGCAAGAGGCAGTTATCGGGGTGACAGAGTCCGAATTGACATGAAATTGATGCGTTAGATAACCTATTAGGAATATCTAATATTTAGGTTTATTAATTCGAACCATATAGTGATGGTTCCAGTGTTCAGCCTTGGTTTTCATGTTATAGATCCGGCATAGAGTACAGTTCGGCGCAACTCGACAAAATTATACCGTCATATTTCGGCATGAAAATCGGCAAGCATCGAGCCTTTTTCTTCGCAATACAGCAGAAGTGGACT
>JAHQVR010000265.1 GCA_019634245.1 Gammaproteobacteria bacterium | reverse complement strand
CGATCAAAACGGGCGTATTCATAGCCGTTATGACAAAATTCATATGTTTGATGTCAGCCTTGGCGATGGTGAGGAGTTTCGAGAGTCTGACGTGTTTCAACCGGGTGAAAAGGCAGTCATAGTTGAAACGCCTTTTGCTAAGATTGGTTTAAGTATTTGCTATGATTTAAGGTTTGCAGCACTCTATCGAGCATTGGCGCATCATGGGGCTTCCGTATTATCTGTGCCAGCAGCATTTATTCATACCACCGGAAAAGCGCATTGGCATGTGCTATTACGAAGTCGTGCTATTGAAACAGGCTGTTACGTTATTGCCCCCTGTCAGTATGGCAACCATGGCACTGCCCGAACCTATGGTCACTCGTTGATTATAGATCCCTGGGGTGAAGTGCTGGCAGAAGGAGCCGAGGATCAGGCGGATGTGATCACAGCCGAAATAGATCTGGATAAAGTGTTGGAAGCGCGCCAAAGAATTCCCGCACTCATCCATGACAGAGATTTTTCTATTGAACAGGTGTAAAACTCTTCTCAAGCCTTCATTAAAGCTCTCCGCGCAATCGCTCAATACTGATTAATCCAAACAGTGGCCCCGGAAGCAACGCGATATAAATCCATTGCGCTGGCAGCGATTCAAACAAGATAACCAGCAGTTGGATACTCACCAGCGTGAGCGCAAAACCGATGCCGTTTACGATGGTAAGAGCAGTTCCCAAATACATCTTGGGAGCAGTTTTGGCGACCACCGCAGAGAATTGTGGACTGTCTCCAACCACAGCAAACCCCCAAATCACTAATCCACAGAGAAACAACCACTGTGGAAGATGAAATAGTATAGGTGAAACGAAACAAAACAGGCCTGACACCAGCAACATACAGAATGCGACACTGACGCTGCCCTTTGATTTGGATATAAAGCCACCAGCAACGCAGCTTATAGCCCCGACTCCAATTGTGACAAATGACCAGAACGAAACGTCAATACTTGTTCCGTGCAATCGGTTATAGGTGGTCAATATTGCCGGAACAAATGCCCAGAATGCATACAATTCCCACATGTGACCAAAGTAACCACAGGCGGCAGAGCGGAAATCCCTAAAACCGAAGATCTTGGGTATTGCCCCAAACGAAAAGCCAGGTGCCGGTACTCTATGGGGACCATCCCCCACCGTAAGATACAAAATGACACCACCCGAAACAGACAATGCGGAGGTAGTGAATAAAATGCTCTGCCACGACAGGCTATCGGGAAAGGCACTGAGAATATGGGGGAAGGCGGTGCCTAATACCAACGCACCAACAAGGAATCCGAGTGCACCGCCCAAGCGACTTTGGTACCAGTCAGAAGCGATTTTCATACCAACCGGGTAGATTCCTGCAAGAAAAAATCCGGTTAAGAATCGAAACAATAAAACGGACACAATACTCGATGCAAACCAGTAGATCCCAATGTTAAATACCGCGGCCAACATCGCGGAAATCAGGAATACCTTTGAGGGCGAGAAACGATCTGAAATACTGAGAACTGCAAACAGCAGCGTCCCTAAGATAAAACCGAGTTGCACCGCGAGGGTAATCGCGCCAGTCACATCATTGTCTGCACCAACGAGCTGTTGCAAGTCATTGACCACGGCGTTGCCGGCAAACCAGAGTGAGGTACCCGCGAATTGCGCAAACACAATTACAGGAAGAATCTTAGGGGGGGCTTGGGACATGGAAACACCGTCTAGGGGTGCGTATGTTAAAGCACATTGCTAGATCTTTGCACTACCCAAGTCCAATCGATCAAACCGGCTGACAGATTGTATTGACCGCTGATTCAGCAATGGAAACCGAGTAGAGATCGATACCATTCGGATTCTCAGTAGACTAGAATCTGGATCCCCTTACCTGTCGCCTAACAGATGATGAAACTTTACGACTTTGAACATTCCGGAAACTGTCACAAGATCAGAATGATGCTGGCGTTTCTCAATATCGAGTATGAGAGAGTGGACATCAACCTGCTGAAAAAAGATCAGTTAAACCCAGATTTTGTAGAGATCAACCCATTGCACAAGGTGCCGGTACTGGACGATGATGGAGTGATTTTGCGTGATAGTGCGGCGATTCTCATTTACCTGTCCAGAAAGTACGGCAAAGCAGACTGGTACCCGGATAATCCGCTGGCAATGGCAGAAATACAGCAATGGCTCTCTTTCTCTGTCAACGAAGTGTTCAACGGACTGGCGATTTCTCGTGCGATCATTATTTTCAAAAGGGATATGGATCTAGAGGGACCAAGAAAAATCGCAAAAGATGCGCTCGACGTGATGGAGCACAGACTCAAGGATCACGACTGGTTGGCACTCGATAGATTCACCATTGCAGATCTTGCCTGTTATCCCTATACCGCTCTGATCCACGAAGGCGAACTATCGCTGGATGCGTATCCTGCGATACGCGCCTGGTTCAAACGAGTGGAAGCCATGCCAAATTGCCCACCTATGCGAGGCTTACCATTTCCTGGTTAGGCAGCAGCAATCCATTTAGCGATGAACACATCAACCACCGAGAAGATTAAGCTGGTTTGCCCGCAATGTGCTTCAATAAATCAATTCCACGCGTCACGCCCCATCGAAGATGCCAAGTGTGGAAAGTGCAGTGCACATCTGATTGCCAAAGCCCCTATTGTCGTCACGTTGTCGGTTTTGGAGAAACACATCCTGCATTCGGCGCTACCTGTGCTGGTTGATTTCTGGGCGCCTTGGTGTGGGCCTTGCAAGTCATTTGCACCCACCTTTGAGCGTTACGCAGCCACCCAAGCAGCTGTCATTCGATGCTTGAAACTGAATACAGAAGAACAGCAACAGGCTGGAATTAAATTTAATATACGGTCCATTCCCACTTTGGCATTATTTAAAGGTGGAGTGGAAGTCAGCCGTATCTCCGGTGCAATGAATGTGCAACAGCTAACCGACTGGGTCCAACAGCATAAACGTTGATACCAAAGGTCAACATCAAAGATCGACATCTTTCGAACTGAACAATTCAGCTACTGCGACATTCGTTGACTAATTCTTGAAGAAATTCAGAATACTGTCTGCCACCCGCGCAGCAGACTCTAACTGGGGAAGGTGCCCTAAGCCTGCAAGCGTTTTAAAATCGGCGTTAGGCATACAAGCGTGTAATGCCTTTCCACGCTCCAGCGGAATCCAAGGATCCTCTTCACCCCAAACAATTTGGGTTGGACATCGCACTTGGCCAAACCGGGGCTCCACTTCAGCTGTATATTTTTCGTCCGCTTGGGCAAACTGATTATAAAAACTATCTTTACCGACATCCGACAACCATGGAGAGATGAGGCGATTCAGATCGTCTGGATCGATTTCACTGATTAGTGCACCTTGAATGTACGACGTCACCACCGCCTGATGAATATGGGGAGGCAACCCCATAAACGCCTCAACATGCCGCCCGACATGATCAAAAAATGTAGATCCCCAGGGGCTCATCGCCACCACATTCATTAGCAGGTATCGGCTAAATTCACTGCCATGTAACAAATGCGCGCGCAGTGTGGTTGCACCACCGAAGTCATGGGCAACGACAGCGGGATGATCCAGCCCCCAATGCGATAGCATTTCAGAAAAAACCTGCCCTTGAATATCTAGCGAAGTGCGTTGGTCCCGATGCTTTTGAGACTGCCCATAACCCGGCATGTCATACCAATAGACGGTGAAGTCTTCTGTCAGTAACGGAATAACTCGATGCCAAGAAAAGGAAGACCAGGGCCAACCATGTGCCAGCACCATTGGCGGGCCGTTACCCGCGGTACCGGCAGCAACAAGTCCCGCCTGTGTTTCAACAGTTTGATCCAGTACCCAACTCATCGATTACACAATAAACATCGCGTCAAAACAGGCTCATCTTATTTCTAACAAACAGAAATTGTCTTAGGAAGTCCAGTTTACACTATGAGAAAACGTTTCTGACGCAAATGGGTGACACTAGTTAACGACCAGAATAAGACAGTAACCTCCGTTATTTTAGGGCAATCAAAGTCGTCGCACCCTGACTCCCTGTCTGCTCGAAATGCGGCGTTTCCGCTTTCAAGTGACAGCAGTCACCTTCGAAGTAGTCAGTTGTTTCTTCAGCGATAGTGATTGAAAGCCTACCCTTGATCACGAGCAGGTAGACATCTCTTTCATGGGTGTGCACTTGGTCACTAAACAGAGAGGGCCACTCTTTTACAGTCGGATCGGAAAAACCACGTTCTTGGGCGCTTTTTCGAAATTCTGTTTCGGTCATCTGATAGGTATGATTCAGATATCGTTTTTAGATTAACGGTGCAAGTTCGAGTGTCGCGGGAACACGTTCACAGGCAACTTCCAATTCGTAGCTGCCTTCTTTCAGAAAATTCTCGTCAATACCATCGGGATTTTTCACGTACCCATAAGCGATATTTTTCTGCACTGTGTATCCCCAGCCCGCGGAAGTCACATAGCCCACAGCAATACCATTCCGAAAAAGAGTTTCTCGACCATGCAGCACAGTATCCACCCCTTCGACACTAAAACAGCATAGCTTCTTCGCCAGCCGCCCCTCTTTTACCTGCTCACAAGCTTCTCTCCCCAAAAAAGAAATGTCTGTATCGAGCTTTACCGCCCAACCAAGCCCGGCTTCGAATGGGTTATCGTTCGGTGTGATATCTGAACTCCAAGCACGATATCCTTTTTCCAAGCGCAAACTTTCGATGGCACGGTAACCTGCATTCTGAACGTCGAATTCATCCCCAGCATCCATCAAAGCATCGTAGACAGTACCAACCTCCTGCTGAGGAATATGAAGCTCCCAGCCAAGCTCCCCCATATAAGTAATACGAACAGCCCGCACCTGCACTCCTGCCAATTGAATTTCCTGTACTGTGGCAAAAGGAAAAAATTCGGATTGCAAATTTGATTCTGTTACTTTAGACAGCACATCTCTGGCTCTTGGTCCCATCAACGACAAGGTCGCCCAGTCTTCGGTGACGTCAAGAAGACGAACGGCACTTCCAGTAGGCAGGTTTCTATCTATCCAGGCATAGTCATGGGTACGAAACCCGGTACCTGTCACGATATAGAAGCGATCTTCTGCAATGCGCGAGACGGTCAAATCACATTCTATCCCGCCTCTTGAGTTAAGCAATTGGGTGTAGACCACCTTCCCCACATTTCGACCCACTCGATTGGCACAGATCCATTCCAGCGCTTTCGCAGCATCCTTTCCCCGCAATTCAAACTTGGAGAACGAACTTTGGTCGAACAAAGCGACGCCTTCTCGACAGGCTTTATGCTCATTTCCCACATACTCAAACCAGTTCGCCCGCTGGAAGGAAAAGGTATCTACCGGTTGAACACCGTCGGGTGCAAACCAGTTTGGCCGCTCCCACCCGAGCTTGGAACCGAAGCAAGCGTTGCGATCTTTTAAACGTTGATATAGCGGGGAAGTGTAAACGGGCCGCGCACTTTCATACTCTTCGTTCGGCCACGCCATGGCATAATGTCTAGAACAGGCTTCAATGGTTCTCTTACGTACCCATTTCTGATCGCGATGAAGCGCAGAAAATCGTCTGATATCAGCGGCCCATAGGTCCATCGGCTGCTCACCATTTTTCACCCAGTCTGCGAGGGCATACCCTGCTCCACCTGCAGACGCGATACCGAACGCGTTAAAGCCAGTGCCAACAAAGTAGTTCTCCACCTCCGGAGCTTCACCCAGAATAAAATTGCCGTCACTGGTAAACGATTCCGGGCCGTTAATCAGCGTTTTGACCCCTGCTGTTTTCATCGCTGGCACGCGAACAATTGCTTGTGTCATCAACTGCTCAAAATGAAGCCAGTCTTCATCAAGTAAAGAAAACTGAAAGCCGTCTGGTATAGGGGAAACATCCCAGGGCTTGGGATTCGGTTCGTAGCCCCCCATGACAAGCCCGCCTACCTCTTCTTTAAAATAGACCAGTCTATCGGGGTCACGTAGTGTAGGAAGTTCGCTCTCCACACCTGCCATCGCTTCCGTCACGATGTATTGATGCTGCATTGATTGTAGAGGGATGTTAACGCCACTCGTTAAACCCAGGGCCTTGCTCCATTGCCCTGCGCAATTCACCACCTTTTCGCAATGGATGAGCCCTTTATCAGTGGAAACGCCCACCACCCGTCCATCTTTGGTCATCACCTCTTTGACACTGATATTCTCGAAGATTCTGGCGCCATGCATACGCGCGCCCTTTGCCAGTGAGCGAGTAATATCACTCGGATTGGCCTGACCATCGGAGGGAATCAAGGCGGCACCCACGAGATCGCTTTCATCCATGAGCGGCCAAACGTCCAGCGCTTCCTTTGGATTCAGTAAATGCATTTCCAAACCAAACGATCGTGCTGTAGTTGCTTGACGACGTATTTCAGTCCACCGTTCCTGATTGTTTGCTAATCGCAAGCCGCCATTTTGCTTCCAACCCGTCGCAAGACCGGTTTCTTCTTCCAACGTGTTGTAAAGTTCTACACTATATTTAAGCAATCGGGTAATTGATGCGCTGGAACGCAGTTGACCGACTAACCCTGCAGCGTGAAAAGTGGTACCGCAAGTCAGCGATCCACGTTCAAGTAGTAATACTTCCATATTGTGATCACGGGCAAGATGGTAGGCGGTGGAGCATCCAATGATGCCACCGCCAACTACAATCACTTCAGTCTTATTTGGAATATCTGTTGTCATCGAAAAAATTTAACTCAAACCCAGTCGAACACGCGATTTGGCAACACCCGCATGAATCAATCGATCTGTGGTAATCGCCAGAAACGCAACGCAGAGGCCTGCCACAATACCTCTTCCTGTATCCGCCTTGGTGAGCGCAATATAGACCTCTTGACCGAGTTCGCGTGTGCCGACAAGAGCAGTAATCACCAACATCGAGAGCGCTAACATCACTGTTTGGTTTATGCCTAACATAATTTCAGGCATCGCCAGTTTTAATTTTATTTTGGTCAATAGTTGCCAACGTGTGCAACCGGATGCCACCCCTGCTTCCACCAGTTGAGGATCAACTTGCCGAATACCGTGCAACGTATATCGGATCGCGGGGGCAACCGAATAAGCTACCACCGCAATCATGGCGGCAAAATCACCAACACGAAATAGCATCACAACAGGCATCAAATAGACAAACGAAGGAAGTGTTTGCAAAGTATCAATGATCGTTTCGAGAAATCCACCAACGGTTTTGTGTTCTGCTCCGATGATTCCCAAAGGAATGCCGATCAAACCGGCAAACAAAACAGAGATCCCGCACAAGTAGACCGTGATCATAGTCTTGTCCCACAATCCTACTAAAGCGCAAAACAACATCAGACAGAAGGTAAGCGCTGCCAGCCTTACGCCGCCCAGTTGGTAGCCCAGAAGCGCAACACCTAGCACCACCATCGGCCAGGGCAACATCAGCAGAAAGCGTTTTACTGGCAGCAGAATATTCAGCAGAATAAACACTTTTACCGTTTCGATCTGGTCAAAATAATTGACGTTGATATGCTTGACCAAATTGCTCCAGAAATCACCGGTAGTAATCACCATACTCTCGGGGTATGCCTGCAACCACCCAATCACAGTGGCACCGAGACTAATCGTGATCAACATGACAATAGCAGCAGTGGTGTAGGGGTGGCGCTGTACCCATCCTTTTTGGGAAGCATCAGAGGAAATCCGTTCCGATCGTTCAGCCAGGGCTTGACTCAATCGATCCAAGGCGATCGCTAACACAACTATTGCCACACCGGATTCGATCCCCCCTCCGATATCCAGACGTCGCAAGGCAGAGAGAACATCGTATCCTAGCCCACCAGCGCCAATCATCGAGGCAATGATTACCATGTTCAATGAAAGCATGATGACCTGATTCACACCGATCATTAGTGAAGGCAGTGCCGACGGCAGCAATACCTTTCGCAGCTGCTGGAAAGAAGTGCAACCGGACATCGCACCTGCCTCTGACAACTCCACCGGGACTTGCTTGAGAGACAAAATACATATTCGTACCATGGGAGGCATCGCGTAAATGATCGTGGCAATCATCGCTGCAACCGGGCCAAAGCCAAACAAAAACAGAATCGGCACCAGGTAAGCGAATACCGGAACAGTTTGCATTAAATCCAAAATCGGGGTGATCGCTTTTTCAAACCAGCGCCATTTGTAGGCAAGAATACCGAGAACTGCGCCCACTACGACACCGATGGGAGCAGCAATCAATATGGAAGAAAGGGTTAACATGGCGCTTTCCCATTGGCCAAAAACTGCGAGGTAGGTAAAACACGCGCCAACTAGCAAAGAAAGCCGCCAGCCTTTGGCATAGTGACCGATGGCCATCACCAAACCAATGACGGCCAACCACGAGACAGGCTGCGTTAACTGGACGGCTGCTGAACCTTCCCCCTGCAGAATACCCGTCGCAAAAATACCCGTTGCCAGATTTAACGGTATTTCCAGAATCCAGGAAATGCCGCGGGTGAGTTCGTAGAAAGTTAGGAGACCCAAGTCCGCTGTATTAATTAACCAATCCATCAATGCGGAAATTTCCTTTTTCAAAGGTAGACGCCAATCCCTAGGAACTTTAAACGCCCATTTGAGCTCGGGTTTACCGATAGCAATGATAAGCGATGTGATCGCAATCAATGCGGCCCATCCCAAACGTAAACCTGTTTTTCTCGCCGCCATTCCTCTCGTGCTCAGATCAGGGTTCCTCCGAACAACTGGAGCCGCTACGACGGTTGGCAAAACCGTCGTAGCATGTGGCTCCCCCCACCGACCTAATTAATCCAAGCTTTCCATCTTGATTCGTTGGCCTTCAACCAGTCGGCCACTACACTATCGAGTTCCGCACCATCGAGGTCAATCGCAGTAATCATCTGACCCATCTCGTCATTGTTGAGCTCAAAGTTCTTAATTGCGCTGTGCGCACCGGGCCATTTGTCCTTAACCCCGGACCAGGCAACTTTCCATATCGGTCCACTTGGCTTACCGCAGTCATAGGCCATATCCTGATTAATCCCCGCAGATGGATCGTTGTAGCACTCCGCTGAGTATTCGGGAAACTGCACCCACTCTCCCTCATATTTCGAAGGAGCCCAGTGGGGAGCGTAAACCCACAACAAGATCGGTGCTTTTCTTTGATACGCCGATTCGAGTTCAGCAAATAACGCCGCATCGGTACCAGCATGAATGACCTCATAGTCGAGCTCTAGTGCTTCGACTCTCTCGTCATCAAAGCCGCCCCAGGTTACCGGTGCACCCACATAGCGACCTTTCGGTGCTGTTTCCGGCGTGGCAAACTCTTCGGCGCAATCATTCAGTGCCTCCCAGTTTGGAAGGCCAGGACAGCGCTCCTTCATATAGGAGGGATACCACCACTCCTCTATTCCCTGCATACCAGTCTCGCCGATATTCTCGACTTTACCTGTCGCAGTGGCTTCGTCCATCGCATCGCGGCCAGTGGTTTCCCACATTTCCATGGCGACATGAAGATCGCCCGTTTTCAACCCGGCAAATTGTGCAATGTAGTCGGCCTGCACCAACTCAACGTTATACCCTGCGCGTTTTAACACTTCGGCCATGATGTTGGTGGTGACGAGCTGCCCCGTCCAGTCATGAAGCGTGAGCTTGATTGGATCAGAAGATTCGGCGCTTAGCCCCAGGCTGGAAAAACCGAGGGTGCTGGCGCAGATCCCAGTCATTAAAAGGTGTTTGAGTGTTCGATGTGATGTCATAGTGCAACCTCGAATTGTTTTGTATGGAACGCTAAAGACGGCCTGTCAGTTCGTCTTAGATCGCTAGTTAAGCGTTGCTCGTTGCTCCTTGTCAACTAAATCAACATTATTATGGAGTTTTGTGTTTATATGTGTTGATTTAACATTTATTTTTTGTGGTTTTGTGGATTAATATTGAACCAATCTCACATACCTCACACTGAATCATGCGCAACACCCAACGCCAGCACGAAATTTTTCGACTGGTTCAAAAACGCGGTAGCTGCACTATCAGCGATCTAGCCCGGGAGCTTCAGGTATCCGGAGAAACTATTCGCCGAAATGTCAGGCAGCTCTCAGAAGAAGGTCTGGTCGTTAAAACCCATGGAGAAATTTCGCTGCCAATTGAAAGCGAAGAACCCCCCATCATGAACCGAATGCTGCGTATGGTGGAAGAAAAAAAGCGAATTGCCGATGCTGTTGCTGCAGAAGTTGAGGATGGAGACAGCCTCATTATCGATACGGGTTCGACTACCGCGTTTTGCGCCCAGGCGCTTCGAAATCATTCCAATCTGACCGTGGTTACCAACTCTTCCTATATTTCCAATTTACTCGCAACACGCAATGGCAATCGTATTTTCATGACAGGGGGAGAGCTAAGATCACATGATGCCGCGGCGTTCGGACCTTCAGTCATCGATTTTTTGCGCAACTTTCATACGCATAAATCTATTCTCTCTATTGGGGCTGTCCACGTCACCCTTGGTTGCATGAATTACGAACTCTGTGAAGCTGAATTTTCTCGAGCGGTGATTGCGCATTCTGACTATGTCATTATGGCAACTGATGCGAGTAAATTTGGTAAGAATGGCATTGCCAAGGTATGCGACCTTGCAAAAATCGATATGTTAGTAACAGATCAAGTACCAAGTCCGAAAATGCGCAAACAGTTAACCGCCAAAGATGTTCAACTTAAGGTGGCGTCACAATAGTTCAATGTGATTAGTGAGTAGGTAAACGTTTAACTACTTAGTCGTATTTGACTCAGTATTTTTGGCTTCCCGAAGAGGCTCCACCAAGCCTTCCAGCCCCTCAATTTTCAGGGCAAGACTCAGTTCCATCAATCGACCTAACTTTCCCGCTGGAAATCCTTCCCCCGCAAACCATAAAAGATACGGTTCGGGTAAACGGATCAGAGGGGTACCTTTATATTTTCCAAAGGGCATTTCCATATTGGCGATCGCTACCAAATCTTCCTTCTCCATTACGTCTGGAGTTTCGCTATTGAGGGTTTCCATCATAATACCTGCCACAGCTTAAACAGCCTTGAATAGACGATTGCTCGGTCAAACTTGAGAATACCCTTGATACTAAAATCCCCGGGCTTTTATTCTGCTTTGGCGATATCAGAGAGCAATCTCTGGAATTCTTCGTTAGTGCGAAGCAGGTCGCGACCCACTTGTACAACTGTATCAACTTGCTCTTCAGATAATGACAAACTAGTGGGAATTTCGTTTACGTATTCTCTTGTTTTCTTATCAGCAATATCTTCAAAACTAAGCCTGATAAAATAAGGCTCCACTGGCTCTGAGGATGTGGAAAGCTGTTGTCCCCAAGCTCGCAAACTCTGATTCATTTCTGCCACCGTAGCTGTGTTATAGCGGTGCAATTGAATATCCGTCATCGCATTGATTGTACTGGCGATACTGGGCGCGTCTCTGCGCGTACCCATGCCATTTGCCGGTTGCGTGGATGCATCGACCAAAATGATCACAAAACGTCGAGCCAAATCGATATTAAAAAAATCCAGCATCTCCTTGGTTCCACCTGCCAGTCGCGTCATATCGAAAATGGAACGTAAACCCAGATTATCGGAAATACCGCCGTCTACGAAATGCGCATACTTGTGATTAACCTTGTCAAAATAACTTTCCATTCCTTTGACAGTTAATGCAAGTTCAGGGTCTTCTGCAGCGCGTTCTTTTGCCGAAACTAGCCAGTCTGGTTTTCCTTCAGAACAACCTTCATGGTTTTCCACTACCACCGGCTTAAATAGCAAGGGTACTGCGGAGGATGCAGTTACCGCACGACTTAGCGGGAAGCTGGATAGATCCGAACAGAGCAAATCGAAATACTCCTGCATAAAAGAGAACCGAACGCCACCCGTGAGGTCCGTCGCATTGATTAGAACCATCGGCGCGCCGGGGCGCAGCATATCTGCAAACGTAGCGTTTTTGAACACTTCCGTTTCGTAGTACTGAATCGCATACTCTGTTCTGTCAATAGAGGTAAACCAGTTCAGTGGATTCAACAGACTGGAGACCAACGAACCAGTGACATCTTTCTTTAGAAAGGTGGTTTCATAATCATCAAAAATTTTGTCACCGTGGAGCCCGTAATAAGCAGCGGTAAAACTCCCTCCTGATACCGAACTGATCACTCCGACATCATCGAGCAGCCTGCGCTTTTCGTCTTCGCTTCCAATCAACGTATCGCGTAGTTGCTGTAATACACCATATGAGAGCGCCGCTGCTCTGGTTCCGCCTCCTGAGAATGCGAGCATCACCCCATTGTCAGTTTGTGACAAATTTTTATGGAATGCACTTAATGAATACCCATGCCCCCGTTCTATTTGTTCGATTGGCTGGTTCCGAATTAACCCTCGCGAAGCGCACCCTGCTAATACAAGGGTAAAAACGATTGTACAAAGGGTTCGAAACAATGAATGGTGTGGTTGTTGAGGCATCGTTTATTAACTATAAAGGCCAGTCAAGTAAGTCTGGGGGAATCAGATTTTATCAGAACGCTCTTCACTATCTTTGGTTTACAATCAATCAACACCACATTGTCACGAATTCGTTTGTGACATTTTCTTCATCATTGGCGCATGACAGGCCTAAACAACCAGCAATATGGATTTCGATTTTAAACCTACGTTAGAAGGGCCACTCCTCACTCTGCGCCCGCTGCTAAGATCCGATTTTAACAATCTCTATGCGGTGGCAAATGATCCTCTTCTATGGGAACAACACCCGGATAAGGAAAGGTATAAAAAAGAGGTGTTCACCCGTTTTTTTGAGGCAGCGATCGAATCCGACCACGCTTTGCTAGCAATCGACAAAATTAGCGGTTTCTACGCTGGATCTTCTCGGTTCCATGACTATGATAGTGAGAAAAGGCAGATTGAGATCGGCTGGAGTTTTCTCGGGCGGCCCTATTGGGGAGGCACCTATAACAGAGAGCTGAAACAGCTTATGCTGAACCATGCATTCCAGTACGTCGATGTGGTAAATCTGGTTATCGATGAAAACAACCAACGGTCTCGATACGCGGCGAGAAAGATTGGAGGTCAACTCGTCGAGGAGGGATTACACCGTAATGGGCTAGTGAATGTCGTATATGCGATCACTGAAGAAAGTTTTAGTCACAGCAAGGCTTCCCGACAATAATTTTTTCAGAGGTCTTGCCGAGCCATTAGAGGGTGATGGGAAAACCCATCTTCTCTACCATTTTGACCCAGGGCTTTCTCCACCCGCCCCTCTCATCCAACGTGTCAATTGCGTACATGGTAATTTTTGCACCCAACCAGCGGAATGGTTCCGGCGGTATGTAGTTGGGTTCTGTAAGCGCGAACTTCATCCTGGTTTCTGATAAGTCCTCGCCATCCAGTATCGCTAGCCCAACACGAGCGCCAAAGCGTGAGGCAGTGACACCGAAACCGGAATACCCTCCAGCAAACACCATGCTGCCCTGATGGTATCGCTGATAATGCACGGCCATCCGGGTGGTTAAACCAATAGGGCCACTCCAGGCATGAGAGAATCGAATTTCGTCTTTTAACTGCGGGAACGTATCGAAAAAGGCTTTCACCAGACGGATGTAGGGGGCGGGTGTTTTATCCACCGCAGGGTCTGTGTTGTTGCCGAAAAAATAATCAAGGCGACCACCAAACAGAATACGATTGTCACGGGTGAGGCGCATGTAGTTGAGCTGAGTTCGAGTATCGTAAATACCCTGGCGGTTGTGCCAACCTACCGCGGCCATCTGCCCTTCACTCAATGGCTCGGTCATCAATATTCGGTCACGAATGGCGCTGACTCGTGTTCGGATTCTGCGATGCCCTGCTCCCCATGCATTGGTCGCAAGCAGCACCTTGTTGGCAGCAATCACAGCACGGGGTGTTTTTATCTGAATGCGTGATTGAGCGCCTGATTGAACGCGGCGATTAGAAAGATGAGGTGTGTTTTCATAAATAGAGACTCCCAATAACAAAGCCACACGTTTCAACTCTCGGATCAGTTTTCCAGGGTGTACTGTGCCGCCTCGTCTTTTCGACCAGACCCCAGCATGAAATACCGGAGAATGAATTTCGTTCTGCACTTCGGTTAACCCAAGCTTCACCGCATCGTGCCCATACTTTTGATAAAGAGAATATTCCTCAGCAATATCATCCAGGCCTTGCTCGCCCACCGACACTTTCATCTCACCGGACCATTCGACATCGCAATCCATATCGTAGCGTTCGAGTGTGTGGCGAAATCCATCCATGTTTTCCCTTCCCAGACGTTCTAGCTCTTCCACCTCATTAGGAAACATTCGTTCGGTATTGTCGATCCCGTGCATCACTGATGTGGACATAATCGCAGCTGGTCGGCCGCTTGCCCCATTGGCAATCGATTTCGCCTCAATCAGTGCAACGCTTCTACTCGGGTTCTGTTCCTTCGCCTGAATCGCAGCCCAAAGCCCGCAAAACCCACCGCCTACGATCAAAAGATCACATGCTAGTGACTGTATGAGTGGTGGCTCATCGGCAACTTGCGGAATCGTGTCTAACCAGTAAGTCGTAAAGCGGGTGTTCTCCAACGATGCCAGCGCCCGTTCGTCGGTATTCATGACGGACCGTTTAATGGGTGATCAATGGAAATACTGGGTTCGGTAAACCAGCGCGCACCTTCTTCCGTCATATATGCATGATCTTCCAGGCGCACCCCAAATTCACCATAGCTACAGATCATCGGTTCAATAGAAAAACACATACCTGCCGCCAGAGCCAGGTCATTTGCTTTCACAATATAGGGGTGTTCATGCACATCCATACCGACGCCGTGCCCGGTTCGATGGGGCAATCCCGGAAGCTGATACCCTGGCCCCAGTCCCCCAGCCTCGATCACCTTGCGAGCTGCTGCATCCGGCGCTGAGCAGGGTGCGCCAATCTGCGCTGCCTGAAATGCAGCTTTTTGTGCCGCTTGCTCTAGCTCCCAAATTTCTCGTTGACGAGGATTTGGCTCCCCGAATACATAGCTTCTTGTGATATCGGAATGGTATCCATGTAGCGTAGCGCCTGTATCGATTAACACCATATCCCCCTCCTTCAGAGTTTGCGGATAGGAAACACCATGTGGATAAGCAGTCGGCTCTCCAAATAAGACAATTTTGAATGTAGATGGGCCATCCATGCCGCAGGCAATATGCGCTCGATCCAGGAACGCTTGCACATCACGGGTATCGATACCTTCATGCAAAATCTGAGCAACCGATTGATGCACCTGTAAGGTAATCGCTTTCGCTTGCTTGAGTAATGCGAGCTCTGTCGAAGATTTGATTCGCCGACAGGAAGCGATCATTTCTTCCGCATTCACAATGGTTAAAGCAGCCTCAGCAGATTGAAGACGGTTGGCGGTAAAGAAAGGTGTCTGATGATCAATCGCAAGTACCGGTTGACTAATGCTAGCTTGCTGACTTCGCGAGTTACTCACAACGCACTGTGCGACGGCATCCGTTGGACTTTCATGCTCTTCCCACAGCACAAAGTCGCCTTCTATCACCATGGCATCCTGCGTCTTTTGCTCTTCAAACGCCGGGCAGACATAAAATAGTCCACCTCGAGCAAAAACGATAGCGCCATGTAATCGTTCGCTGGCGTAACAGTACATCCCGGTAAAGTAACGGAGACTGGTCGTGGCATCGAGATAGAGCGCGTCGACCCTGGCTTCCCTCATCTTCTCTCGCACTAGCGACAGACGTTGCTCAAATTCTTCCACGCTGATAGGTGTTGCTTGATCGCGTTGTGTTTGTAGCTTTTCAAGCTCCTTTTCTGCGGTTGATCCGCCAACACCTTGGGTCATTATCTCTGTCTCGGTAGGTTTATGGAGATTCTCGGCACTGCCCGTCCCACACGCTTCATATCGGGTCAGTCAAGAACTGCAGTGAATATAAGTCGCAATGCAAGCACGGTCAAAATGATATTCAGAATAAAAGAAAATTTTTTCTGATCAATTTTCAGCAGTATTTTGCGTCCAGCCAAGGTGCCGAAAAAGCCGCTTACAATCATGAGTCCTATCAAGGGAAAATAGGGTGCAAATGCAAATCCCAGCAGACTAAAAATAACGATTTTCAATATATGTTGCGAGGCCATACAAGCCGCGGTGGTGGCAACCAATCCAACCGAAGACAAACCAAACGCACGTATAAACGCGACCACCAACGGTCCAGCCACACCGACAAACATGGAGAGAAAAGTGGTGAAGAACCCCCCACCGCTGAGGAGCGGCCGATTGATATTGTCAATGCGCCAAGATGCGCCCCAAACGGAAAACAAAATAAACGCCCCTAGCAAGCCTCTTAACAAGTCTTTGGGCAAACTAATCACTAAATTGCCACCGATCAGTGCGCCCACAAGACTCCCAAGTAAAAACCAACGCAACAGATCCCAGCGCACGTCCGGCCACATAATCAATGCACGTCCTAGATTGGAGCCCGTTTGCACCGCACCATGCACAGGGATCAAAGCGGTAACCGGCATCGTTTGCGCCATCACCGCCAACAACACTGCGCCACCTCCTAAACCAAATGACGCAGTCAAAAGGGAAGTAAAAAAGCTGAGGAACACAAAACCCCAGGCAATCGTAGGCGAGAGACTATCTGGAAAAGTAACGATTTCCATCATACGCGGCCGCTAACCTTCGCTAGCTTCAGGAATTCTCCCCGTGAATCTTTTCACAGGTTTGCCTTACTCTCTCAGCAGGAATCGACAGTTGACGAATCATGTATTCCACCAATTCTGCGGGATACTCGTTTCGCACCAAAGCCCCTCGCATGCATTGCAACCATTGATCCCTTTCCGCTGACCCCACCTTTAAATGCGCGTGAACCCGGGGAATGCCAATTGCGCCGTATTTAGATTTATACAATCGCGGCCCACCAGTCCAACCACTTAAAAATACGGCGAGTTTGTCGCGCATGGTTTCTCGATCTTCCACGTGCCAGTGCCAGATCGTCTGGTAAGTAGGATCCGAAGACATGAGGTCATAGAAGTGATCAACCAGTTGACGAATGCCCTGCTCCTCGCCTAATGCCCGATAAGTGGTATCACCATCGCCGTACAACAATTTTGTCGATTCTTTCATGGCTTCGGATTGTAGCCGATCAAACAAGGATGAATCCTGGCAACGAGGAATGCGGGTAGAATGTCGGAGACTTTATAACGATGAGAATCAGAGAGGCCACCAATGACTGTACATGTCTCCCCCACCCCCCAGCTCGGAATCAATGACGAACTGCTCGCTCGTTGGCGCCAAATACCTGTTGCAGTT